>JALOMN010000402.1 GCA_025455445.1 Cyclobacteriaceae bacterium | reverse complement strand
AACAGAAATTAAACAAGAAGCTACCGTTTAGTTATGAAAAAGAAATTGAAACTGGGCCTTTTCGGATTTGGCTGCGTAGGCCAGGGATTATATCATGTGTTAAATGAAACGCATGGTGTAAAAGCAGAAATAAAAAAAATATGCATCAAACATCATGGCAAGACCCGACCCATTGATGCATCATACTTCACCTATGATCCTTCCGAGGTGTTAAACGATCCGGAAATTGATGTAATCGTTGAATTAATTGACGATGCCTATGCGGCATTTGCCATTGTAAAGAAGGCCCTGGAAAACGGCAAGCATGTGGTAACAGCCAACAAAAAAATGCTGGCCGAACACCTGGAAGAAATCTATGAACTTCAGCAAAAACACAATCGCTCGGTTTTATATGAGGGTGCCGTGTGTGGCAGTATACCCATCATCCGCAACCTGGAAGAATATTATGACAATGATTTGATCAGAAGCATAGAAGGAATATTCAACGGCTCTACGAACTATATTCTCACCAAAGTATTTGAAGAACGAAAAAACTATTTCGAAGCACTGAAAGCAGCACAGGATTTAGGCTTTGCGGAGAGCGATCCTTCGCTGGATGTAGAAGGCTTCGACCCCAAGTTTAAACTCGCCATTGCCATTGCCCATACCTTTGGGGTGTTTGTTAAACCGGAAGACATCATCAACATCGGTATACAAAAAATATCAGCGGTTGATTTAAAGTATGCGAGAGAAAATAACCTGACTATAAAACTGGTTGCGCGGGCATACAAATCAGAAGGCAATATCTTTGGGTTTGTGGCACCCCAATTCATTCCGCTGGATCATAATCTTGCCTCGGTGCGCAATGAATACAATGCTGTTTTGGTAGAAGGCGCTTTCGCGGAAAAACAGGTCTTTATTGGCAAGGGTGCAGGAAGTTACCCCACAGGTTCAGCGGTGCTATCTGATATATCTGCCCTGGTGTTCGACTATCGCTACGAATACAAAAAATTTGAACAGGGTGATGGACTTCCATTTTCCAACGAGGTGTTTGCCGATGTGGTAGTGAGTTTCCCTGATGGTACATTAATCACAAATCGTGATTTTGAAGTATTTAAGGGCGGATATCAAGGTAGTGGCCATCAATACCTTAAGGGTAGTGTGAGTCTGAAAAAAATAAAAGAGTGGTCGCTGTGGGACGATGTAAGTGTGATACTGGCACCTGATCCAAATCTTACTGCAATTAACCAGGCAAAAACACAGGAACTTCTATCTGCCTGAGGATTATCGCCTTAGTAAACATTTTTTTACCTGACTGGTTAAACTGTGTAGGAAAAGTGAGGTTAAAGACTGACTTATTTGTTCATTTTCAGCCGAATTTTAAACAAATAGTTATGAAATGATTTTCACTTCGATTCCTATATTTGCACCTCAAGATTAATCTTGCTTATCCATGTTAATATTTACATCAATCGTAGCCTTTACCGCAGTAATTCTGCTGCTGGTGGCGTTGTTAATTTTTGCACAGAAAAAGCTCGTGCAGTCGGGTCCTGTTAAAATCCTGATCAATGGCGAAAAAACCATTACGGTTTCTGCGGGCAGCTCGTTGCTGACCACACTTGCCAATGAGAAGATTTTCCTGCCTTCGGCATGCGGTGGTGGTGGCACCTGCGCCATGTGCAAATGCGTGGTTGAATCGGGTGGCGGTGATGTATTGCCTACCGAAGTAGGCCACCTCAGCCGCAAAGAACAAAAAGAACATGTGCGCCTTGGCTGCCAGGTGAAAGTAAAACAAGACCTCGATATCCGCATCCCTGAAGAAATCTTCGGAATTAAAAAGTGGGAGTGCGAAGTAATATCAAACTACAACGTATCTACCTTCATTAAAGAGTTTAAAGTAAAACTTCCTCCTGGTGAAACATTGAAGTTTGAGGCGGGTGGTTATATTCAGATTGACGTGCCTCCTCTTACGGTGGATTTCAAAACCATCGATATCACACCTCATCCTGAATTGGGTCACAAGCAAGATGTATTCAAGAGTGATTGGGATAAGTTTAAGCTTTGGGATCTGAAAATGAAAAATGAAGAGCCCATCTTCCGTGCATACTCAATGGCCAACCACCCTGCCGAAGGAAACATTGTGATGTTGAATATCCGTGTTGCCACTCCGCCATGGGATCGCGCCAATAACAAGTGGATGGATGTAAATCCCGGTATCTGTTCTTCCTATGTATTCTCGCGCAAGCCGGGCGACAAAGTAACCATCTCTGGTCCTTACGGTGAATTCCATATCAATAAAACACAACGTGAGATGATTTACATTGGTGGTGGTGCAGGTATGGCCCCGCTGCGTGCGCAAATCTTCCACCTGTTTCATACCGAAAAATCAAACCGCAAAGTATCATACTGGTATGGTGGTCGCTCAAAGAAAGAATTGTTCTATACAGAGCATTTCAGAAAAATAGAAAAAGACTTCCCTAATTTCAGATTCTATATCGGGCTTTCAGAGCCACTTCCTGAAGACAACTGGAAAGTAAAAACTACATTGGATGACGAGGGTGATGGATATACCGGATTTATTCACAAGTGCTTATACGATAATTACCTTGGCAAACACGAATCACCGGAAGATATTGAATTCTATCTATGCGGTCCGCCAATGATGAACGCGGCAGTGCTTAAAATGCTTGACGACATGGGCATTCCGAAAGAAAATATACGCTTTGACGATTTTGGTGGTTAATCATAAATAACCCATATGATAAGAAAGGAGAGCTCAATTGCTCTCCTTTCGCATTTTTAATAATAGGTGTTCTTCATTCGATTTTTTAGTTTTGTTTAAAGTCATCATTCATGGATTTAACCATCTTATTTTC
>JALOMN010000401.1 GCA_025455445.1 Cyclobacteriaceae bacterium | reverse complement strand
GTAACCGGAATGCGATGTGGATTACAGATTTTTAAAATGGCACTGATTTCTTCCGGAGTTCCCGGTTTCAATACCACATCGGGAAGAAATTGATAGTCTTCGGTTTTATCATGACCGTATTCATTGCGGATTTCTTCTTCCGTTACAACGAATTCTGAACCTACAACAGAACGAAATTGTTCAATCACAGTGGTGTGAATATTCTTTGTTTCGATTTCTTCGCTTACCTTAACGTGTGACATTAATCGATTAACTTTGAATGATGAGTATTGATTTCAAAAGAAAAACCAAAATTAATCAAATAAGTTTGCATCGCGGGGTGCTTTTTATCTTCATTTTAATTTTGTTTAACGCGTGTGGTGCAGCGCGCAAAGCGCGTGAAGCACAGGTGAATGAGGTAATTAAGGCAGCGCGATCGTTTACGGGCACACCTTACAAGTATGGCGGAACTACCCGCTCGGGCATGGATTGTTCCGGGCTAACCGGAAATGCCTATAAAGCGGTAAACCTTACTTTGCCCCGCACCACCGATGGACAGGCAACAATAGGTCAAAAAGTAAAGCGAAAGAAAGTGCAACCTGGAGACCTTGTCTTTTTTGCCACCGGTGAAAAGAAAAGAGATATTACTC
This sequence comes from Cyclobacteriaceae bacterium, assembly GCA_025455445.1. GTDB lineage: Bacteria > Bacteroidota > Bacteroidia > Cytophagales > Cyclobacteriaceae > ELB16-189. The sequence continues at coordinate 2,230 of JALOMN010000401.1, read as the reverse complement.
ACGTAGGCATTGTGACGGACGTAAGAAGCAGAAGTGAAGTTAAATTTATTCATGCGTCAACTTCATTGGGAGTGGTAGAAACAGATATGTATTCAAGTTATTACCGCACGCGTTTTCGCACCGCCCGAAGGATTATTGAATGAATATAATTTGCTGTTATATTCGTAAGGCATGATTTACCCACAAAACAAAATGTATGATTAAATCACGAAGGAAGTTTCTTCAATTAGGCACGCTGGCCTCATTCGCGCCATTGACAAAACTATTTGCATTCAATAAAGAATCGATAGCGATCAAACCAGTGGTTATCTCCACCTGGAATTTTGGCCTTGATGCAAATGTGGAAGCCTGGAAAATATTATCCTCAGGTGGCCGCGCATTAGATGCTGTTGAAGCAGGTGCACGAGTGCCAGAAGGAGATCCGAAAGAAACAACGGTGGGCTTAGGTGGAGCACCGGATCGCGAGGGTAAAGTAACACTCGACTCTTGTATAATGGATGAATATGCCAATATCGGTGCAGTAGCTTGTCTTGAGCATATTGTGCATCCGGTTTCGGTAGCGCGCAAAGTGATGGAAAAGACACCTCATGTTTTTCTGGTGGGCGAGGGAGCATTGCAGTTTGCATTATCACAGGGGTTTAAAAAAGAAAAGCTACTGACCAAAGAATCTGAAAAAGCGTGGAAGGAATGGTTGAAAACTTCACAGTATAAACCAATCTCCAATATTGAAAATCATGATACAATTGGAATTGTAGCGCTTGATGCGAAACAAAATCTTTCGGGTGCCTGCACCACCAGCGGTATGGCATACAAAATGCGAGGTCGTGTGGGGGATTCACCCATTATCGGTGCGGCTTTGTTTGTAGATAATGAAATTGGTGCAGCAACTTCTACCGGGGTGGGCGAAGAGGTAATCCGAATAGTAGGTTCACACCTGGTGGTAGAATTAATGAGGCAGGGTAGCACACCACAGGAAGCATGTGAAAAAGCAGTGCAACGTATTGTGAAGAATCAGCCTGTAAAGTCTAAAGAAATGCAGGTGGGTTTCCTGGCCTTAAGTAAAAATGGTGAGTATGGTGCCTATGCATTACAAAAGGGATTTACATATGCAGTATATGCGCCAGAAGTTGGAAATAAATTATTTGAAGCAAAAAGCTATTACTAAATTATGAGTTCACTAATTATAAACCCATCTACTGAAAAGGATTTTGAAACAGCATTGAATCTGTTAACAGAGTTTGGGAAAAACAGCAGGCCAATGTCGATGGAGCAAAATGAGGTAACCAGTTTTATTTTCCTGATGAATAACAAAGGTAATAGCGGGAATACAAACGCGGCAAAGGGTAACAAGAAGAAAGCATGAGTCTATTCAATTTTTAGCAACATTAGTTTTAGGCACTATTCAACACAAAAATCATTAAAGCAATGACCCTCGAAATTGTAGTTTATAACATTGAATCAGCACTAAAAGCACAAGAGGGCAGAGCGGATCGTATTGAATTATGCGACAATCCTGCCGAGGGAGGGACAACGCCTTGTTACGGAATGATAGAGTCGGTGCGCCAAAATGTAAATCTGGATGTCTATGTGATGATTCGACCACGGGGTGGAGATTTTCATTATTCAAATTATGAATTTCATTGCATGAAGCGCGACATCGATCAATGTCAGAAGTTGAGTGCAGACGGTGTAGTGTTTGGAATTTTAAATGAAGATGGCACACTTGATAAAAAACGATGCAAGGAATTAATAGCCCGGGCCCGCCCGATGAAAGTTACGTGTCATCGGGCTTTTGACATGACGCGCGATCCGCTTCAGGCATTGGAAGATTGTATTGAAGTGGGGTTCGATCGCATACTTACTTCCGGACATGAGACATCCGCAATTAAGGGTGTCATCCTGATTGCTGAGTTAGTAAGAAAGGCAAATGGGCGCATAGCAATTATGCCCGGTGCAGGTGTAAATGAAGAAACTGTAGAGCCAATTGTAAGTGTTACAGGTGCTACGGAAATTCATTTTTCTGCCACAGGTTCGCGCGACAGCGCCATGCAATATCGCAATCAAGCCATTATGGGCATGGGCTCAGAGGCAGGTTCCGAATTTAAACTTAGAACGGTAGATCCTGAACGCATAAGAAAAATGCGTGTGCTGGCAGAGACAGCCTTCAAATCACGGGTTTGATTTTTTATACATTCAAAGATTGGAGTGTATATATATATATAAATTTTAA
>JALOMN010000400.1 GCA_025455445.1 Cyclobacteriaceae bacterium | reverse complement strand
TTTATCGACATGCTGGGATTTGGGATCATCATTCCCATCTTGCCTATTTTCACCAAAGAACTTGGAGCACAGGATTATCAGATTGGTTTAATCGCCATGATTTATCCGATCATGAATTTTCTGTTTGCGCCCTTCTGGGGAACACTCAGTGATCGTCATGGACGCAGACCCATCATCCTGGTAAGCGTATTTATTACAGGCCTTGCATACCTTGTGTTTGCACAGGTGAGTACATTACATATTTTGTTCTTATCCAGGCTGCTCTCTGGTATTGGCTCAGCCAATATTTCAGTTGCACAAGCGTATATCACTGATGTTACCACTCCGCAAGAGCGCACCAAAACACTGGGCTTTCTTGGCGCGGCATTTGGCATAGGTTTTATTATTGGGCCCACGTTGGGTGGATTTTTGAAAAGCATATCCTCACCAGGCCAGGTTGATTGGGTGGGTTATGTAGCGGCCGGGATGTCGTTTGTAAATTTTGCATTGGCTTATTTTTTATTACCCGAATCCATGAAGCAGAAGCGCGCGGATGCACCCTTTAATTTTAAAGTGGTGACGGGCATTATTACGGAGTTGAAAAAGCCAACCATCCGCGAACTGTTGCTGATTAACTTTATCTTCATCGCTGCCTTTATGCTGATGCAAATGGCTTCTTCCTTAATGTGGAAAGAAGTGGACGGTCTTGATGATAAACAGATTGGATACGTGTTTGCCTTTGTGGGATTAGCAACCGCAATCGTGCAAGGTGCCTTGGTAGGCCGTATGGTAAAATGGTTTGGTGAAAAGAAGATGCTCACTTACGGAATTTTTTTTATGATAGGTGGAATGATTATGCTGCCTTTAGTGGGAGAGTCCTATTTTATTCCGCTTGAATTGGTGGGGCTTGCGCTGATCGCCTTAGCCAATGGATGTCTCACACCTAGTATTACTTCCTTAATATCAAAATATTCTGATAAGCGTGATGTGGGTCAGGTATTAGGTGTTAATCAATCCTTTGGATCGGTTGCCCGCGCGGCCGGTATGGGTGTGAGCGGATTTTTATATGGGATCAATTTTCATGTGCCCTTTTTTGTTGGCGCATTGCTCATGGGCATTTGCTTTTGGCTGGCCAATCTCTTTGAAAAAACAACGGCCAATTCTCAATCAGTTTGAATTGAATTCTTAGGCATTTTTACCAGGCACCAATAGATATTGCGAAGGTAGGCGAATAAGCCCAAACCCTGCGCTACCAACAATACCGGATCGTGTCGGTAGATTCCATATATCACCACCATGATTGATGCCACGGCACTGATAATCCAGAAGCCCAACGGTAAAATCGACATTTGTACTTTTTCAGAATGATACCACTGATAGAGATATCGGAAGTTGAGCAGCAATTGCCCTATGCTTCCGATAAGAATAAAGGCATCTGTAAAATCGGCTTTATTTAACACCTGTTTCCAGATATCGGGGGAAATAATAAATGCAGTTGTAAATAGTAGTGCAGGCAACGGCAGAATTACAATACGCAGCGCAAAAGGAATGCGCACCCAGAAATTTTTTAACTGCAGGTTACGGATGTAGATATAAAATGAAATGGTCTGACCAAACAGAATAACAAAATCACTTCGCAACAAACCATAAATTAAGAAAAGAAAAGAGCCACACAGACTGAATATCCAAAACAGTGTGGGCGAAACCACATTACCAGCTCTTTCAGATTTTATCCATTGTATAATGGTGCGTGCGCCAAACAGAGATTGGGCGAAAAAACCTAATCCATAAATGAGTAGGTCTTGAAGCGTAAGATTATTAAAAGTGTTCAATAGATTTTTTGTATGCTGAAAATTATAAAATCCTGTTTATTAAAGAGAGAGCATCAAAGCGCTCTGCTCAGATAACACTGTATGCACTTTTATTAAAAACAGACAGTCCGGTTAATTTAACTTTTCTTTTGCGCCACTACCGAATTACGGCCTCTCTCACGATTACTCTTCTACTTTATTTTTCATGGCCATCAAAAGGTTGTAGGCACCCTTTACCACAACCGGTTTGTTAATCAGGCTCTCGCCAGAAATAATTTCAACATACCCATTCTCTGCGTCACCCGTTTTCACTTCCTGAATGGTGTATTCCTTTTGGGATATGGCCAGAAACACAAATAAGGTGTTTTGATATCTCACAATGGCATCTTCAGGCAGCGCATACACGTTTTTGTTTTTGATTTCTATCTCCGCGTTCATATACATACCGGGCACAAGTACCTTATCATACTTTTCAAAATGTGAATGAACCTCTGTGCTTCTGTCGGCAGAAAGATTTTTGCCGATGAGGATAATCTCACATTCATATTTCTTATCAGGCTTACTGTTTGTATAGGCTACCAGTTTTTGACCGATAGAGAGTTTATCAAGGTCCTTTTCAAAAATGGTTAAAGCAAGGTGTATATCGGCCGGATTGATTAATTCGAACAACACTTCACTTGGCTGTGTGTACTTGCCAATATTCACATTCACCTTCGACACATACCCATCAATCGGGGAATAAAGATTGATACTTTTCGAAATAGAATTTTCATCTAACTTTTCCGGATTAATTCCAATTAGCTGCAGTCGCTCGGCTAATGCTTTTAGGTTAATTTTTTCAGTAAGGTAGTCTGCTTCTATTTGTTGAAATACTTTGTCGCTGGTTGCTTTGCTTTGATTGAGTTCTTTTTGCCGCAGGTATTCATTGGTTGAATAATTCAACCGCGCTTTTGCTGTTAAGTAATCCTGTTGCAACTGTATGTATTGCTGGTCTTCCATCACGGCAATCACTTCGCCTTTATTGAGATGCATGCCGGGTAACAGTTTTGTGTATTTCAGATATCCACCCAT
>JALOMN010000399.1 GCA_025455445.1 Cyclobacteriaceae bacterium | reverse complement strand
AAAGCGGGAGCGCTATCTCAATCTCAGCAGCAGCAGCTATCTTATTTCAAAGCTCGCTATTCTCTTTTCAATTTCAGCTTTTCAGACGTTTACTTTTATTATTATAGGCAATTCTATTCTTGAGATTCCGCTAAGCGAAATGCGCTATTGGTGGATTTTGTTTTCATGTGCTTGCTTTGCCAATGTGTTAGGATTGAATATCTCATCGGCATTTGATTCGGCAGTAACGATTTATATCTTAATTCCCATCTTAATAATTCCACAACTCTTATTGAGTGGTGTAGTTGTTAATTTTGATAAGTTCAATCCCAAAGTAGGCAAGCCGGCAGGCATTCCGCTGATGGGTGAACTAATGGCATCGCGATGGGCATTTGAAGCGTTCATGGTTACGCAGTTTAAAGACAATCCATACGAAAAATTGTTTTACAAGTATGATCAAACCATGGCTCAGGCAGACTACAAGCGTCTGTATTATATTTCTAAACTACAGGATGAGTTGAATTTTGTAAATAAGAATCGGACTCAATTAATAAATGCCCGATTGGATAATCCTGTTGCCGAATCACTTGAATTATTATACAATGAAATCAATCACGAAAGAGAACTTTTACGTACAGACAGATTTCCAGAGGTAGAATCTCTGAAGCCGGGAAAGTTCAACGACTCTATTAACTTAAAAACCGTAAAGTTTCTTGAAACAGTAAGGCAATTATATGCCATCAGAAAAATGAAAGCCACCAGGCAATATGATTCATTGTTTGATGCCAATACAAATACGGATGATAAGATGGCTGCTTTTAATGCGTTTAAGATGAAATATCAGAATGAGGATGTAAAGAATACAGTAGAAGGGCATAAGATTGCAACACGCATAGTAAAATATAAAGGTAAGTTGATACAAAAAGGGTTTCCGGTTTATATTGATGATCATCGACCGTCACATCCGCTGGATTTTTCAGCTGAGTTTTATAGTCCTACGAAGCATTTTTTGGGTAATAAATATGACACACTTTATTTCAACATCGGAGTAATATGGTTTTTTACCATTATGTTATATGTGGCACTTTATTTCCAATTGTTTAAAAAGCTGGTCGATAACCTGGCAGTGTATAGAAAATATTCATTTCGAGGTAAAGAATAGTTCAAGTTTCATATTTTTACACCACAAAATTAATGTATATGCGTAACTACAAAACTTTATTACTTACTGCGATTGCTGCCTTATTTCTATATGCATGTACGCAGAAAGAAAGTCAGGATAATTCTTCTGACACAACAGATGCTAACGAATGGCCGCAGATGGATTCTTTCCATATGATTATGTCTGAATCTTTCCATCCTTATAAAGACTCTGCTAACCTTGAGCCGGTTAAACGTCTTGCAGAAGAAATGGCACAAGAGGCTGAAAAATGGGCAGGTACCGCTTTGCCTGAAAAAGTGAATACAGAAGAAATGAAAGCTATGATTCAGCAATTAAAGAGTGATACCCGAGCGTTGGCTGACAATATTAAAAGTGGTGCCTCTGATGAAGCAATTGGTAACGCATTAAATGCATTGCATGATAGTTTCCATGGCATTATGGAAGGATGGAATGGCGCAAACGGTGAAAAGCACGAGCACCAGCATTAATAAAAAATAAATAACAGACGGAGGGGAAGCCCTCCGTTTTTTTTTATGCTAAAAATTGCCTGGGCAGAATCATACGTCTTGCCGTTACCTCCTAATCATCGTTTTCCGATGAGTAAGTATGAATTATTACCTCAACAACTTCTGTATGAAGGTACTGTTCAGTCTGAAAATTTTTTCGAACCGTTCCCACTCGAAGAAAAATGGATTACGCTTACACACGATCCGCACTATTGGCATCGATTATATACACAATCGTTAACTGAACAGGAAATACGTAAGACAGGATTTCCATTGACTGATCATTTAGTAAATCGTGAGATTATTATTGCACAGGGCACACTGCAGTGTGCACGCTATGCCCTGCAACATGGAATTGCAATGAATATAGCCGGTGGCACCCACCACGCTTTTACAAACCGCGGTGAAGGCTTTTGCCTTTTAAATGATATTGCAATTGCATCCAATTATTTGCTCCACGAAAAGTTAGTCAGTAATATTCTGATTGTTGATCTGGATGTTCATCAGGGTAACGGTACAGCAGAAATATTTAAACATGATAACAGGGTATTCACATTCAGTATGCATGGTGCAAATAACTATCCGCTTAGAAAAGAATCTTCTGATTTAGACATTGGGTTGCCGGATTATACAAATGATGAGTTTTATTTGTCCACACTGGAAGTCAACCTGAAAAACCTGATTCACCAACGGCAGCCGGAATTTATTTTTTATCAAAGCGGTGTGGATATATTGGCAACTGATAAATTAGGAAGACTTAGTATATCCAGAGACGGCTGTAAAAGGCGAGACAAAATGGTGCTTGAGTGCGCCAGGCAAAATAATATTCCGATTGTCGCCAGTATGGGTGGTGGTTATTCACCGGATATACGTGATATCATCGAAGCACATGCCAACACATTCCGGGTTGCGCAGACAATTTTCTTTTAGTGGTGTGATTCTTGACTTCAAAATATTTTATCTTTCATCGAAATGATTTTCTGAATGGTAACATCTGTAATAACAAAAGAGGAGAAACGAACATTGTGGTCGGTAATCATGGCTTCTTCTGTGGGGACATTAATTGAATGGTATGACTTCTATATTTTTGGAAGTCTTGCAACAATTTTATCACAACAATTTTTTCCTCAAACCAATCCTACAGCAGCATTCTTATCTACACTGGCAACATTTGCAGCGGGTTTTGTGGTGCGACCTTTTGGAGCCATTTTTTTTGG
>JALOMN010000398.1 GCA_025455445.1 Cyclobacteriaceae bacterium | reverse complement strand
GCGGAGGCAGCATCGGAATTAATAAATACCCATAGAGGTCGTTTTTCAGCCATAAGCCAATCCACAATTTTTTTTGCGTCATCCAACGCTCCGCCAAAAGTGTCCATATCAATAATGATCACATCGGCATTGGTTTTTTCAGCATGATCCAACGCAAGTTTTACATAACGCGACATACGCGGATCTATTTCAGCCTTAATCTCCATCACCATCACCTTTTTCTTTTCATTCTGGGCAGAAGCAACAATTGGAAGTGCACAGAAGAGCAGTGATATAAAAAATAACTTTCGCATGTGTTTGTGTTAATTTTGTATAAAAATACTAAGTCTTGCGAGAAAAACAGTTGAAACCTTTTAGTGTGGTAAGTTTAAATGCACCCGTCTGGAATATACTGCCGGTGCCTAAAGAGTCGCTTCTGGTGCTGGAACAGCGAAATGAAGTGACCCGCACGGTTTCATTTTCTGCCTTCGATGTGCAGGCGCAACAGTTTATATGGCGTGATGTGGTATTAAATGAAAAATGGTGGATTACGCTGGCAGGTGTGAATAGCGAATACATTCTGTTAAGATTGTTTGAAAGTTCGGATAACCCGGATAAAACATCGTATCGGCAGATAACATTATTGGAGGGTAAGCCTGTTGATAAGCCGCAAACGGCAGAAACCCCGTTAGCAGAAGAAGCCATCCGACCCGATCAATACCTTGAGGGTGAAGCGGATTTTGAGGTTGTGAGAAATTTTATTCGCAGTAATCTTAAGCATGAGGCAAAACTTGGTGCAGAATACCTCACTTATGGTGATTATATTTTCATTTCATACTATAAAGGAAACCCTGCTGCCTTCGTTAATAGTTTATGTGCATTTACGTTGGATGGAAATTTCATATTTGATGAAGAAATTGGCACAAAATTGAAGGGTATTGGGTGGAATACATTTTTTATCGCATCAGACTGTTTATTTTTTGTAAAGAACAAAACGGAATTGGTAACTTTTCGCATTGTTTAAGCTATGATTAAAGTAATTTTTTTAACTCTTATTTCCTGGACCAGCCCCAGTGCACCCATGGATTCACTCCGTTTGGAAACTATCAACGGAAAACAGTTCATCATTCATCGAATTGAAGAGCGAGAGACGCTATACTCGATTTCGCGCAGATATGGGGTACCAATTACTTCCATTCTCGAAAACAATCCTACGGCCGATGGTGGTTTGGCAATTGGCCAACTGTTAAAAGTACCTTATGTGCCCAGGTCAAAGCCACAAACGCAAGTGCTCTCAAGTGGTGAGCGCAGGCATACGGTAGCGGCAAAAGAGACACTTTACTCCATATCAAGGTTATATGAGGTATCAACAGAAGATATTAAGGCGTGGAATAATATGAAGGATAATTCTGTATCGATAGGGCAGGTATTGATTATAAAAAAGAAAAGCAACGAGCTGCCAACAACAGAAATAACAAAAACACCTGAACCAAAATCAATCAGCGCGATACATACCGTGGCTGCAGGTGAATCTATGTATGGCATAGCAAGAAAATATAATGTTACCGTGCAGCAGTTACAGCAATGGAATGGCCTTACCGGAACGGATGTGAAAACAGGGCAGACCTTATTTATCACACAACCGATGTATAACAAACCAACTGAAACGAAGGTAGCCGAAACTAAATCTGTGGAAGTGAAGACAACCACGCAGCCTGCCAGGCCTGAAGTAAAAACTACCACAGAAAGTATTACCATTTCAGAAAAGGTAATTGGTTCGGATGAAATAAGAGAGGCAGGGCTTGCAGAACTCATCGAAGGCTCTGAAGGTAATCGCAAATACCTGGGTTTACATCGCACCGCCCCTGTTGGTACCATTATTAAAGTGAGGAATGAATTGAACAATCGCGAGGTTTTTGTGCGAGTGGCTGGTCCATTACCAAACACAGGTATCAATAATAATGTGGTGATAAAAATTTCAAAATCAGCCTACGACAGACTCGGTGCGATTGACCCAAAGTTCAGAGTAGAAGTAACCTACTATAAATAATTCATGAAGGTATGGGGCACACTCATACTTAGTGTCACATCAGTGGTGTGCTGGTCACAGAATCTAGTACCCAATGCTGGCTTTGAACAGTTTTATAAATGTCCGGGATCCTATAATTATGCAACTAACGGCAAGCTGGCACCGGGTTGGTTTTCACCCTCGGCTGGCACTCCTGATTTATTCAACAGGTGCAGCATTGGTGCCGCAGGTGTGCCCGAAAACTGGGCGGGCAGATCAAATACGTATGCAGGTGTTGGTTATGCAGGTATTTATATGTTTATCGCGGGCAGAGAAAATCCTTACCGCGAATATTTGCAAGCAGAATTGCTGGAACCATTAAAAAAGGGCGAAACATATTTGGTAGAGTTTTACTTCCGGCTTTCCTCCAATTCAAAATATAGCATCGACCGCATAGGATTTTTATTATCTGATTCTGCGTACCGCATTCAAGGTGATGGAGTGTTCCCTAAAAAATCTACTTTCGAAAAAATCAATTACAGTTTTAATTCGAATCGCGTAACCGCAAGCAACTGGGTGAGATTTGCCTACAGTCACATCGCCATTGGCGGAGAAAAATATCTTACCATTGGAAATTTTTCTGACGACCATGATACCCGAAGATATCTGATAGCCTCTTCGCAATCTACCGAACCCATGCTAAGTCGTGCCGCTTATTTTTTTATTGACGAAGTTAAAGTAATTCAAACCAGTCCGCCACCGGCACCAGCGCCACCTATCTTGTCAGGATATACAGAAGTAAATCCGGATAATGATTATGTGTTGAAAAATGTGCAGTTTAAATTCAATGAGTACGTGCTGTTGGAAGAATCTTTTTCAGAATTAGACAAA
>JALOMN010000050.1 GCA_025455445.1 Cyclobacteriaceae bacterium | reverse complement strand
GAATTATTTTAAATAAGAATGATTAATCTACCCGTCTAATGCGCCTTGGCAATTCTTAATGTGACTTAAGTTGTACGGTACTTTTGGTTAACACTTCATCAAATTGGAAAGCATTCTTAAGAATGTAGAGCCCGGTCAGTATCTTCTGCGTGATGTGGTTCTGCGTGGTGTTGTTCCAAACAACATTCCAAAAACACCGCGCACCAATTCCCGTCCGATCTGTTTGGTGACAGGTGAAGTGAGCACTTCATCAAACGTGCTCTTTTCTTTTCGTGTGGATGCCCGCGGTGCTGCGCGCTCTTCTACTTCTTTCTCCCTTGCCTCTTCTTCTTTCTTATGCGCTGAAGCCATTTTCTCCTCCAGCATTTCAAACGCGCTCTTTGGATCCACCGTGTCTTTATACTTCTTATATATATCAGAACTTTCGAGTTGTGCCTGGTACTCCTGCGAGGTTAGCGGCCCCATATACGAAGCGGGTGGTGCCAGGTGTGTTACCACTGTTTCGGTGGGAATACCTTTCTCATTCAATACTGTAATGAATGCCTGCCCCGTGCCCAGTTGTGTAAATTGTTGCTCCATGTCATAATACTCAGAGCGTGGGAAAGTCTTAATGGTCTCCTTCAGCGCCTTCACATCGTTGGGTGTAAAAGCACGTATTACGTGATGCACGCGATTGCCTAATTGCGCCAACACAGAAGAAGGCACATCTTGTGTAACCTGTGTACAAAAAAATACACCTACCCCTTTGGAACGAATCAATCGTATTACCTGATCTATTTGATCCAGAAATGCTTTCGGAGCATCTTTGAAAAGTAAATGCGCTTCATCCAAAAAGAAAACAAGTTTGGGTTTATCAAGATCTCCTGCCTCCGGTAAATTCTGATATAACTCTGCCAGCAGGGCGAGCATGAAGGTAGAAAAGATAGCAGGCTGACTTTGAATATCTGATACATTCAGTAAGCTAATAACTCCGCGGCCATCTACTTTTTCGAATAGATCATCAATGTCAAAAGATTTTTCTCCAAACAGCTGATTAACCCCCTGCTGCTCAAGAGCCACAATTTTTCGTAAGATGGTGCTGGCAGTGGCCGGAGAAATTTTTCCGTAGTCATTTTTTATTTCTGCTGCCCCGGCTCCTTCTGAAAGATAATTCAACACTTTCTTCAAGTCGTTCAGATCCACAATCGGTAAATCTTTGTCATCTGCATACTTAAAAAGAATCATCAGCACACCACTCTGTACTTCATTAAGCTCAAGAACTTTGCTTAACAGCACTGGACCAAACTCAGTGACCGTAGCGCGCATTTGCGCCCCTAATTTTCCGCTCAAAGAGTATAATTCAATCGGATAACCTGAAGGATGATAAGTAATGCCTAAAGCTGCAGCGCGTTCATTGATTTTATCATTCACGGCACCTTCTTTTGCAATCCCTGAAATGTCACCTTTCATATCAGGCATAAACACTGAAACACCGGCTGCAGACAGTTGCTCCGCCAGTAATTGCAACGTTCTTGTTTTACCAGAGCCCGTAGCACCGGTTACTAGTCCGTGGCGATTCATCATACGCAAAGGAAGATTCACTTTAGCTTCACCGACTATTTCGCCCTGATACACTCCCGCACCCAGAAAAATAGAGGCACTGGAAGTAGTGTATGACTTTGTGATGGATTGAATAAACTTTTCCTTTGACATAACTATATACTTTAAGTAGTTAAAATTAATTGAATTTGTGTTGATTCAGTTGCGTCCTCTATAACTTCTTTTTCAACAACCAGTCAATTTGCGGATCGTCTCCTTGCCAGAAGGTATGTTCTGAAAATTTCTCAAACCCATATCGCATATAAAATTTTTGCGCATTGAAATTACGTTCCCATACACCGAGCCATATCCATTCATATTTTCTATCGACTGCATAAGTAAGCGCAGCTTGCATCAGAAATTTACCGACTGATTTTCCTTGCCAGGCAGTGAGCACATATAATCTCTGCAACTCTACAGTATTATTTCCTAAGATATGCTTTACCTCATCACTTTCCCGCAAACGAACGAATCCAATAATTTTACCATCCTCCACGGCAAGAAACAATTTTGAACCCGGTTCATTCAATTCATTGGTTAGTGATTCGAGGCTATAGGCATCATTATAATAAGCGTCCATGTTCGTAGGAGTGTTATACTCGGCAAACGTATCATGGTAAGTTGCAATGGCAACTTCCCGTAATTCTATCACATCCTCCAAACGAGCTTCGCGTATTTCAATCATGATGCACGAATATAAAAAAACCCCGAATGCCGGGGTTTTCAAATTTAAAATTTCAACGCGCTATTTCTTCTCTTCAAAATTCTGGAATGAGTAAGAAACACCTAATGAAAATGCCTGACTGAGTTGCACACCCAAATCCTGGTCAATATCATAAATTAAAATACCTGCCAGCGATACGTTCATAAATTTATTCACTTTGGCAGTGAGGCCTATGTCTAACCGATGATCAATGGATTTTAATTCAATTGTCTGATAGTTGGCAAACATCATATACCTCCAGTTCAGATTTACATTTTGAGCAATGTCTTTGTTGAATTCAGCTTGCAATTGAAAAGCGAGCCACTCATAGCGGATATTTTCACCTTTGTTCACACCATAAGGTTTGTTCAAATCAACCGCATCAAATCTTCCATTGTTGTCGGTTACTATAGTGATGCGAGGCGCAAATGGTGACATTCTTACTTTAAAATAGCTGACAGGGTGATATTCCAAACCCCAGGCTGATGTGATGAATGCAGGCGCCAGAAAATCTGATATGAGTGAACCAACCTCCACTCCGTTTGCATCTTTCTCATACTTATAACCTTTGGCAAACTGTGAAATGAAGTTTAAGGAAGTCATGAAGCTCCACTTGTCATTGATGTCGTGACCTACTTTGGTTTCCATGTAAATACGGTCCAGTGTCTTTCTGTATCCCTGACCCTGGTTATTCACCATGCCATAAAGAAAATCAAATTCATTATCCCACGATGTTTTGTTCTTTTTGTAGTTAGCGCGATAGTTCAATCTGCTGCTAAAGCCAAATGAGTTTACACCCCCAGCCTTCCAGTTTGATGAGAAAGATGCCTGATTGATATTTATACCTGCGCTCAATGACTTCTTCCAAAAAGTGGTTGAGTCAATCCGCACTACTTGCGCGTTGATTTCTTCAGAAAAGAAAAAGATTAAGAGGATAAAAATTATCCTGCTGATAGTAACTGGTTTCATAGTAAGTAAGAAATTAAGTAATTATAGAATCAGATATTGCTAAGTCTTATCTCTTCAAGCGCAACTTCGGTGAGCGGCTTGGTAATAAATTTAATCACATGATTGTTGTTCACAATTTTGTCGATGTCTCTTTTGTTATCAGAGCTGGAAAGGATAATCACCTTACTCTTATTTCTAACAAGCTCATTAAATTTTTCAAATTCATATAAGAATACGAATCCATCCACAATGGGCATATTGATATCCAGAAAAATGATACTTGGAATCATATCCGGATTATTCTGATGCTCTTTCAGATAATCCAACGCTCCTTTGCCAGAACTTTTCACCTCTACACGTTTGGCAAACCTGGTTATTTCTATAATCCGCTTGCTGATAAAATTATCGGTGTCATTATCATCTACCAGCAACACAAGATCGATTGCCATTTCATTAACATCCATTGTGTAAACTTATTTCGATATACAATTTGATTTAGGAATGCAAAATAAATGATTTTTTACTCCCCTGCATGGTATGGAGTATCATTACTTTCAGGTAAAAGCCTGATAAAGTGGTAAAAACGAGTGTTAGCGGGCAAAAATTTTCAATTTCTCGCCCAACGTAAGGCTGAAGTCCTGCTTATTGTTCCAATCCATAATCTCTTTGATCGAAACGTTATATTGGCGGGCCACACTATATAAAGTATCTGAAGGCTTCACTTCATGCGTCACTAACATACCTGTATTAGTTGTTACTTCTGTATTTTGTTTCGCGACATCTCTGTTTTGTGACTGTACTTTCAACTGCTGACCTTGTTTGAGTCCTGCGGTAATATCCAATTCATTCCATTCAAGCAAGTCCACTACATTTACCTGATATTTTTTTGAAATTGAATATAATGTTTCACCGGCAGTAACAACATGAACACCATTCGATAACTCAGAGACTGTGGTTGCTTGTTGATTTTCGGGTGACTGTGCAGCCGGAGTTACTATTTCCTTTTTCTTTATCTCAGCTTTCGCGGAGTTGGTATTATCTGCAACTTCTTTCACATTGGTATCCACTACCCAATCAAAATACGCATCATTAGTTGTTGAAGAGGCTATCACCTGGGCTGCAACCACCGGCTCTGGCTGAGGCCCGGATGTTGGAGATGAAGAGGCAGGTCTCTTACTATTCAGATAAACAACATCACCTTGTGCCAATTTTTCTTTACCCATGGAGCTATTCAATCGTTGAATCTTCTTCAGACTCACACCATAATATTGACTCACATACCACAAATCTTCACCACGTGATGCGGTGTGTGTTAATTCAGACGATTTATTCTTTTTCTTTTTTGTGAAGTAATACACATCCTCACGCACTGCATGATCTATTTTAATATCGTTGTATTTCAAAAAATCAGAAAGATCTACATTCAGGCGCGAAGCCAACTGAGTCGTGCTTTCACCTTTCATGCCCTTTACAGCTATAATTCCATTAATCTCTTTTTTAACAATCGTGGGCGACACGGCTCTGTCCATAATCTCATTGGTTCGCTTAGCAACCGTGGCAGCTACCATGGTTCCAAATTCCGGACTTACCTTGCCATTAGGCACAACTACCGCATAGGTTCTGTCGCCCGGAATTTTTCCGTTCTTAATCCAACGATTATACGTATAGAGTTCCAATTCATCAATTGCCATTTGTTTGGCCAACTCACTCAATGATTTTTCTTCCTGTATCGGGAACACTTGCATCTTTAATTGCGGTTCTCCGTGCTTCATTGCATCTTCAAAAGCCACTTTATGAGCCAGAAATTTTTTCACATACCAATAGGTCTCTGAGGTAATATCCATGTGTCGTGCGCCATTGTGTTCATCACCCACTACACGTTTTACCCCTCCTGCACCCATCTGATATGCCTGCAATGCATAAATCCAGTTGTTGAACATGAAGTTATTCTGCTTGATGTATTTTGCTGCCGCGCGTGAAGATGAGACAATATTCATACGCTCGTCTATCGTTTTATCCACGCGAAGGCCCATCTCCATGGCCGTGAAATCCTTAAACTGCCAGAAGCCTACTGCATTGGAAACCGAAACTGCATCGGGTATAAGGGCACTTTCCTGCAACACGAGATATTTAAAATCCAATGGCAATCGCTCCTCTTCAAATATTTTTTCAATGATTGGAAAATACGTGCGTGCACGTTCCACCTTAATACCAAAATACTTAGGGCTTTTAGTGAGTGCGTCCACATCTTTCTGAATCTCGCGTCTGGCATCATCACGAATAGTGAGTGTCATGTCTGCGAAACGCATCTTATGGGGCACTTGCGGAGTTTGTGCGTATGAGGCAGCAACTCCGAAAAAAATGAGTGCGACTGCAAAAAATCTCATGACTGCAAAGATATATAAAATTTCATGGCCATATCAGTATAACGCACTGATAACCTCTACATTTTACGCGCCATCAAAATTCCATCCCGCAAAGGCAGCAGTAATACTTCCACCCGGGTGTCATTTCTTACCTTTTCATTGAATTCCAATATTGCCCGTGTGTCTTTATCCGTCTTTGACTTTACCACTTTACCACTCCACAATACATTATCCGCCATGATTAGACCGCCTTTTGCCACTTTATCAAAGACCAGATCGTAATAAACTGAATAGTTTTCTTTATCGGCATCAATAAATACAATATCAAACTGATGTGATAAGGAAGGAATTAATTTAGCCGCATCGCCAATCAGGTATTCAATCTTATCTGATAGCCTGGCTTGTTCAAAATATTTTCTTACCCGGCTTTCCAACTCTTCATTGACATCGATTGTGATCAATTTTCCTTCAGGCTTCAATCCTTCCGCAAGGCAAATAGCGGAGTAACCCGTATATGTGCCCACTTCCAGTATGTAGGTTGGTTTGATCAGATGACTTACCATGGATAAAAATCTACCCTGCAAATGACCCGAGAGCATGCGGGGCATCATCACGTTGGCGTGTGTATCGCGATTTATCTGCTTCAGCAAGTCAGATTCCGGAGAGGTATGGTCCTCTGCATATTTTGAAATATCCTCAGGCAAAAAATCCATATCACTTTTTTGATTCAATAATCAAGGTACTCAAATGCCTTTCGTTGAACATTTCATGGGCCAACTCCTGCAGTTGTTTTGCAGAAGTGTTTTTCACGCGTTCAAATATTTCATCCAGAGTGGTTACACGGCCATGGTCCAGCAGATTGCGCGCCATCATAATCATGAAACTCACATTGTTTTCTTCGGCCATGGCAATTTGACCTAAAATCTGTTCTTTGGAAGAAGAAAGCTGTCGTGCACCCAATGGCGTATCGCGAAGCTTTTGTAATTCCAGCTTCACCAGTTCAATGCTCTTTCTCATTTGCGAGGGTTCCGTGCCGAATGAAATAACAAATAAACCGGTATCGGTAAATGGCACATACTGCGCACCAATAGAATATACATAACCATGTTTTTCGCGCAAGGCAAGATTTAACCTGGAATTCATTCCTGAGCCACCCAAAATACTGGTAAGCATATAAAACGGACTTCTTTTGTCATCACTAAATGAATAAGAAGCCCTGCCAATGGCACAACGCGATTGCTTCACCGGCCTGTTTAATATTTGATGAGCCGGTTTATAACCACTGAACTGCTTGCGTTTTTGATGCGCTTTGGAAGCAGGTATTGAACCCAGGTATTTTTCTGCCAACCTGATAACTTTTTCTGTTGGTAAATTACCCACACAGGAAAATACTATTCTGCGTGTATCGAGATGCTCTTTAATAAATTGTCTGAAATTTTTTCGTTTAAAGGAACGAACCGTTTTTTCTGTGCCCAGAATGTTCATACCCAGCGGATGATTTTTAAACACCAATGCATCAAACTCATCTTGCAGCGAATCTTCAGGATCGTCATAATACATTGACATCTCTTCCAAAATCACCTGACGTTCCTTTTCTATTTGCGCCTCCGGAAAAATAGAATCAAACGTGATATCGGTGAGCAGTTCCAGTGCTCTTTCAAAATATTCATCGCGCAGCGATGCGTAAAATAAAATTTTCTCCTTATCGGTGAAGGCGTTTAACTCACCTCCCAATGATTCCAGCCGATTAAGAATATGAAATGACTTACGCTTGCGCGTGCCTTTAAACGCCATGTGTTCCCAAAAATGAGCAATGCCCTGGTTATGGTGTGATTCATCTCTGCTGCCAATGTCAAGCATGATGCCGCAATGCACAATCTTGGTGGTAGTAATCTGGTTGTGAATTACACGAATGCCGTTCTTTAATGTATGTATCTCGTATGCTCTCATAAATGGACATCAAAATTAGTCTTTAATAGTGGAATTACTTGTTACGAAGCCGAACATTATTGCCCGACTGCGGTCACTGCGTTTGACAGATTACCAATGTTTTGTGTAGAATCGCATTGAATCAATGGCATCATAATTGGAAATGATCCTGCACGCATAAACCTTCTGACTATGGAAACTCAAAAAGTAAAAACCTGTTTTACCATTACCTTTACGGAAGATCAATTCAATCACGCGAAAGCGTATGTAGATGATATGAAGAAACATCCACAGCGTGTTTTCTGGCGAGGCAAAGAAGGCAAGACAGATGATGAATTAGTAGTAGAACAAATTGCACACCGTATTCTCTCTGGTTTCTACAATACTGATCCTTTCAATGCGAGCAAGCATATTGTAAGAATGGAAAGCATGACTGCGGCAAGGTGATTAATTTGTAAAAGGTTAACACTGCACATCTTTGCGGGAAACCATTACTGTGAATATTAATTGCACGTTAAAACACTTATTGAACATTTACCTTACTGGTGGCAGGCCTTGGTGACCAGCTCCGCAGCGGCTTCTTGCGAATGACCATCCACCATAAAAAGAAGGAAGAACTCATAAGATGCAGCATCGCAGGCGTCCACAAGGGAAGTGAATTAGACAAATCCACTAACACACTGTTCGCATCCTGCAGGTCGAATCCAATCAATTGCGGAAGTCTGAACCAATAATAACACGATACTGTAAGCGCTGCGGATAAACTTAGTAAAGCAGTCTCCCGATTTTTTCCGAGCAACTTTTTTAGAACAAGAAACCCTATTAAGGTAACAATACTGCCAAACAATGGAGTGGCATACACCAGTAAAATTTTTTGCCATAGCACAGCACCAGTGAAATCCGGAGTCTGAAACCAGCCCCACACATAACCGGGAAAGGCACCTACCAAAAGATATTTACTGATGATAGATTCCTTTGACTTGGTTGCTTTTAATGAAAGGTTGTTTGTAGAATCTGGGCAAGGTACCGAGCAATGTACACACGTGCCACAATGCGCGTTGGGCAAAGAGAACGCCACTCCTGCGCCATACAATTTTTCCACCGGATGCACGGGGCATAAACCTGAACACCATCCACTTTTACGCTCAAAAAGAAAACCGGATAACACAGCCACAAAGGCTATCGCTATTATCAACATAGCTGTTGCCTGACCACTATGATTAAACCACACATGCCGAAGCGGAATGATTAGTAGCAGAGCGATTACAGCAATCAGATTAAATACATCGCGCT
>JALOMN010000397.1 GCA_025455445.1 Cyclobacteriaceae bacterium | reverse complement strand
CACCGGAATATTGCCAACTTTTTTATAGGCTTCAACCACACCGCTGGCAACGCGGTCGCAACGCACGATACCTCCGAAAATGTTTATCAAAATAGCTTTTACATTGGGATCTTTAAGAATAATCCTAAAACCCGCCTCCACGGTTTCCGCATTGGCGCCACCACCCACATCCAGGAAGTTGGCAGGCTCACCACCAGAAAGCTTTATAATATCCATTGTGGCCATCGCCAGACCGGCACCATTCACCATACAGCCTACGTTACCATCTAACTTCACATAGTTCAAACCGGATTTACCAGCTTCTACTTCGAGTGGATCCTCTTCTGAAAGGTCACGTAGTTCTTCAAGATCTTTATGGCGGAACAAGGCATTGTCATCCAGGTTAACTTTGCCATCCACAGCCAATATTTTATTGTCGGAAGTCCTTAGTACAGGATTTATTTCAAACATTGAAGCATCTAAGCCTATGTATGCTGTATATAAGGCATTTATGAACTTTACCATTTCCTTAAACGCATTTCCCTCCAGGCCGAGAGAGAAGGCAATTTTACGCGCCTGAAAGGGCTGTAATCCGATTGCTGGATCTATCCATTCTTTCACGATTTTCTCCGGATGTGTTTCTGCTACTTCTTCAATATTCATTCCTCCTTCGGTGGACGCCATGATAACCGGTTTGCTGGTAGCCCTATCGAGAAGGATACTCATGTAATATTCTTTCGGCTCGTTTTCTCCCGGATAGTAAACATCTTCTGCCACCAACACTTTATTTACCTTCTTGCCGCCACGACCACCGGCATGTATCTGAGATTTCACCACAAACCATTTTGATCCGGTTTCTGCATGTAATTGCTTGGCTGCGGCCACCGCTTTGTCAGGAGTATCTGCAACAATACCTCGCTGTACGGCTACACCAAATTTTTTTAGAATGTCTTTTGCCTGATATTCGTGGATGTTCATAAAGATTTATTTTGGAGGCAAGCTACTTTTTTTAAACCTTTAATTCAAGAATAAATACATACTCATGCTGAAAGCGGAAGGATTAAAAAAATCATACGGTGCATTACAGGTTTTAAAAGGAGTTGATATCGAAATCAAGCGCAGTGAAGTAGTATCTATCGTAGGTGCTTCCGGTGCGGGTAAGAGTACGTTGTTACATATTTTGGGCACCCTGGATAATCCGGATGCTGGTAAAGTTGAATTGAATAATACGTCTGTCTTTGGGCAATCATCCAAAGCCCTGGCAGAATTCAGAAATAAACATCTCGGTTTTGTTTTTCAATTTCATAATTTATTACCTGAGTTTTCGGCTGTGGAGAATGTGATGATTCCGGGATTGATTGCCCGAAGAGAAGAGAAGGAGGTTAAGCATCGAGCGATGGAACTTCTTGATATTCTTGGCCTTCAGGGGCGTGTGGATCATAAACCCTCTGAGTTATCAGGTGGTGAACAACAACGGGTTGCAGTTGCCCGTGCATTGGTCAATAACCCATTATTGGTTTTTGCCGATGAACCCAGCGGCAACCTGGATTCTAATAATGCCCGTGATCTGCATCAGCTGTTTTTTAAATTGCGTGACGAATTCGGTCAGACTTTCGTGATTGTGACTCACAACCAGGAGTTCGCGAATATGACCGATCGGAAACTGGAAATCAAGGATGGAATCATGGTGGGAGAGCATTGATGCGTGAGAGTAGAGAAGTGAAAATGGACAATGAAATCCTTTGTGATTAATTCGAATGTTATGTTTTCGTAAATAATCTTTGAAAGAAAAGATTTGATAGTATAAAATCAGTGAGCCAGTAATTCTGTTTCTGCTTCTTCTACCTCTGCATGTCCTTTGTCATTGATACCTCTGATCACCACCTTTTTAAGTTCGTTGATTAATAGCGGGTCGTATTTTGCGGCTACACGAATATAGTTCTCGGTAAATCCATGCATCAAACCCTCTTCGATATCATTTTCGAATAATACCGTTTGGGTTGAATCAAGATGTTGTTCATAGAAGAATCTGCGCTTCTTGTCGGAAAGTATGTGTAGCATTTTCGATCGTTCATTTCGATCTTTTTTGGCAACCGCATCGGGCATTTTTGCGGCTACCGTATTTTCTCTTTCAGAATAGGTGAACACGTGCAGGTAGGAGATAGGTAACTCATTCAGAAAATTGTATGTTTCCACAAAATCTTCATGTGTTTCACCGGGAAAGCCCACAATCACATCTACACCAATACATGCATGCGGCATCACCGACTTAATCTTTTCTACTCGACTTACATACAATTCACGTTGATAACGCCTGCGCATAAGTTTCAAGATTTTGTTAGAGCCTGACTGCAGCGGGATGTGAAAATGCGGAACAAATCTTTTTGACTGTGTGACAAAATCGATGATTTCATCGGATAATAGGTTTGGCTCGATAGAAGAAATACGAAACCGATCAATTCCCTCAATTTGATCTAACGCTTTAACCAAATCAATAAAACGCTCTTTGCGCTCGCCATGCTGAAGACCGAAGTCACCCGTATTAACACCTGTGAGTACAATTTCTTTTACTTCTGTTTTTGCAATTTCACTGGCTGTGGAAATAATGTTTGCAATGCTATCGCTGCGGCTCGATCCGCGCGCGAGGGGTATAGTGCAAAATGTGCACGAGTAATCACAGCCGTCTTGCACTTTTAAAAATGTACGGGTGCGATCATGCAGTGAGTAGGATGTATTGAATGTATTTACTTCTTCTATGTCAGATGCAAATACACTGGTTTTTTCGGGTCGAACGAAGCCATCTAATAGTTCAACGAGTCTGAACTTTTCTGAAGCTCCCAATACGGCATCTACACCGGGTATTTCTGAGATTTCTTTCGGTTTTAATTGGGCATAGCAGCCAATGATGGCCACATAGGCATTAGGTGAAATAGCGCGGGCTTCACGCACAATTTTATGACATTTTTTATCTGCATTTTCCGTGACAGAGCATGTGTTGATTATAAAAATATCAGGTTGTTCAGTGAATTCAACTTTTTGATATCCCTTCTCTTCAAATTTCCGCGAAATGGTTGATGTTTCGGAATAATTGAGTTTACAGCCCAGGGTATAGAATGCAACTTTTTTCATAATTTCCCCAAAGATAATATACCCTACAGTTTTTCTAAGGTATCCAATAATGAAAAGACCAGGTTTTCACCAGCTAATGGGAGTTTTACTATTCATTCATATTTTGATTGCCATTGGATTTATCGTGTTACCAACTTCCGGTCAGACAGGCATCATCTCACAGGTGTATAAGCGGTACTTGCTCCCGGGACCATTTTTTACTCCCAATCGAATTACACAATCCTATTTTCTAACTGTTTCTTGGAAAAGGAATGGATTATGGTCGGCTCCCATTAATCCTGCATTGAAGACATACAATGAATATTTAATGACAGGGAATGTATTTAAAATGTATCGTTCCAGGTTAGATCGGGCGTATTACCAGGATTATATCTTTTCATTAGACTCGAGTAAGAATTCAGGGGATTTGCAAAAACGGGAAAAGCTTATCCGATATAATCGCGAATTATATATACCTATGGATGCGGATTCTGCCAGGTTAACATTTATCCGTAAAGAAAGCAGTGCATACACAACCCGGGTCGATACTCTTGAACAGCTTATGTTTAATTGTGAGAAGTAACATGCATATCAAAATAACTTCTCTGGCTCCGCATC
>JALOMN010000396.1 GCA_025455445.1 Cyclobacteriaceae bacterium | reverse complement strand
GAAAGTCTCACTACTTCATGAAGCCTGTTTTTTCGCTCATTAATCAAACCAAAACGCGGTACCAGAATGCGTATTTCCATGCCTCTTTCCTGCATGGCTTGTGGTAACTTTCTAACAAAATCTGCTACTTCGGTTGTTTGGAGAAAAGGATTGATTTCACTGGCAACATAGAGAATCCGGATTTTCGACATAATTTCGACTTTAAGTACAAACGCGATTTTTCGAACCACAAAAGTACGCAATTTTTACCCCTTGTTCAACCCATCTTCGGATATAAGGACTATATTTGCCCCCCTTTAAAAAGCTCGAAAATGGAGATTTTCACTGAAATTACAGCTCTGCGGGCCTTTTTATCATCCCAAAAAACTTCTAATAAATCTATTGGTTTCGTCCCAACCATGGGTGCGCTGCACGATGGACATCTGACTTTAATCAAGGCTTCTAAGCAGCAAAACGATCTAACTGTGTGTAGCATTTTCGTAAATCCCACTCAGTTTAATAACCCCAACGACCTGGCAAATTATCCTAAAACCCTTGAACAAGACACCCGCTTATTACGAAGCGTTGGATGTGAGGTGCTGTTCTGCCCTTCAAAAGAAGATATCTACCCTCATCCGCCCGTTATACGATTAAGTTTTGGCGACTTAGAGCATATTATGGAAGGGAAATTCAGACCGGGTCATTTTAGCGGAGTGGCCCAGGTAGTGGCCAAACTTCTTCACATAGTGGAACCTGATCATGCTTACTTTGGTCAGAAAGATTTTCAGCAATTGAAAATAGTTGAAACATTGGTGTCTGAATTGAATTTCAATGTCTCAATTAAACATATACCCACACAGCGCGAGCCCGATGGTCTTGCCATGTCATCGCGCAACATGCGACTTAATCAAACGCAACGCCAACAGGCAGTAATTTTTTATAAATCGTTATTACTGGCAAAAAAACGTTTGAGTGAAGGAGTGTCTTTTGATAAAATTCAAGAAGAAGTTCTCGCACTTTTTGAAACACAACCGGGGGTAAAATTAGAGTACCTTGAAATAGCCGATGTGGCAAACTTAACTTCCAAACCGCGCGTTACAGCAGATGCCGTGTTGTTAATTGCAGGTTATGTGGGCGAGGTGCGACTGATAGATAATTTATTATTGACTGAATGAGGATTGAAGTTTTAAAATCAAAAATTCATCGTGTGAGCATCACACAGGCAGAACTACATTATGTGGGCAGTATTACCATTGATGAAGCGCTGATGAATGCAGCCAACCTTATTGAAGGAGAGAAAGTGCAAGTTGTAAATATCAATAATGGTGAGCGCCTTGAAACTTATGTTATCAAAGGAGAGAGAAATACCGGAACTATTTGCCTCAACGGACCTGCTGCCCGCAAAGCACAAGTAGGCGATTTAGTTGTAATTATGTCATATGCTTCTATGGATTTTGAAGAAGCAAAAAGATTTAAGCCCACACTAATTTTTCCTTCTCCAAACAATACACTTATTTAAAGTCAATTAAGATAAAAGTGAATAATCGCATCAAGTCAGTTCTTCAGTATATAGGGTTATTTGCGCTTACCTGTTTATTGCTTTGGTTTTCATTGCGCAGCATTTCAGTAGCAGAAGGTGAAAATAAAGGAGAGTTTTTATGGAAAGCCTGGCAAAGCTCAGATAAACTCTATTTGCTGCTGATGCTCGTTGCCATTATGATTAGCCATGTGCTGAGGGCAGAGCGATGGAGAATGCTGTTGGCTCCCTCACAGAATCACATTACTTTAACCGGAAGTTTCTTGTCATTAATGACGGGTTATCTCATTAACCTTGTGGTGCCACGTGGTGGAGAAGTTTCTCGTTGTTATAATCTTTATAAACTTGAAAAAACACCCGTAGAGATTTCGTTTGGCACTGTAGTAGTGGAACGGATTGTAGATGTATTATTTCTTGTGTTCTTCATTGCGTTATCATTTTTTGCAGAATGGACAAAATTGAAATCTTTTATCAATTCACTGCCGCTAAACACATCCGGAAACATGGCGGTATCACCCTGGATGATTTTACTTGTACTGGCTGCCATTGGTTTTTTTGTGCTGATTTATTTTTTGCGCAAAAACGAGAAATTCAAAAAACTGCTTGCCGGATTCAGTGAAGGATTGCTGGCAATTTTCAGAATGAAAAATAAATGGCTATTTATTTTTTATTCCGTGGCAATCTGGTGTTTGTATTTACTGATGAGCTATCTTGTATTAAAGGCATTTGAGGAAACTGCAAGTTTAGGGTTTAGTGCTGTGCTCACCTTATTTGCAATTGGTTCCATTGCGATGGCATTACCCTTGCCCGGAGGAGCTGGTTCTTATCACACATTGGTTCCGCTTGGATTGGTTACACTTTACAACCTGGATAAATCAGCAGCCGTGGCTTTCGTATTTATCTTTCACGGTTGGCAAACACTTATTACAATAATTGCCGGAGTTATATCTTTACTAATCAGTTACTGGATTTTACGATGGAAACAACCGCCAAAAAAATAGTGTCATTAGCAGAAGCAAGAGCTAGGGTTAAGCAATGGCAAGCGCAGGGATTTAAAGTTGTTTTCACAAATGGGTGTTTTGATATAATCCATCTCGGACATGTAGATTACCTCGAAAAAGCCAGGAACCTGGGTGATAAGTTAGTGCTGGGGCTTAATACAGATGATTCGGTAAGTAGATTTAAAGGTCCGGATCGGCCTTTACAGGATCAACACTCCAGAGCGCGCGTGTTAGCTGCGTTTCAGTTTATCGATCTGGTAGTTTTATTTAATGAAGACACTCCCCTAAATTTGATATCAGAACTATTACCTGACATACTCGTAAAAGGAAGTGACTATTTGACAGAGAACATCGTTGGCGCGGATGTTGTAAAAAGAAATGGCGGTGTGGTAAAAACCATCGACTTTGTGTCGGGT
>JALOMN010000395.1 GCA_025455445.1 Cyclobacteriaceae bacterium | reverse complement strand
ATTTTCTTTCGGTCCATTCCTGCTACTTCAAATTCTTTATCCATGCTACGTGATTTTTATCGGGGTTATATCACAGTTCACCAGGGCCTTATGGAAAGATAGACGAATTGCATGATGAAGTTAAGTTATTGTTAATCCTGCAGGACTTCGCAATTCTTATTATCTTTACCTATCTAAGTCTATGGAGGAATCGTATATAAAAAATCAATTAGAGAGAAAGGAGTTGGAACTCAATGCATTGCTTGAGATTACTCAGGCAATCAATAACAATGTTCCTGAAGAATCACTCTATAAGATTTTTAATTTCACGTTGCGGTCAAATCTTAACATCCGAAAGCTTGCCTTGTTTGTGTATGATGAAGTCTGGAGTTGCAAGGTGCATTTTGGCACCACCAACAATTATAATAAGGTTCATCTGGATGATCGCTTTACATTGATTAAGAACATTCATCGGATGAATGAGTTTGAAGATTGCGAGTTTCACGAATTTGACATGGTCATTCCGGTATCGCATAAAACTCAAACACTTGCTCTTGTTTTTGTGGGTGGAGTGAATAATCACCCGATATCTTCCGCAGCCAATGGTGAAGATGGAGTAAAATTGATCCAGGCGCTCAGTAATATTATTATCGTAGCGATTGAAAATAAAAAGCTGGCTCGCAAACAATTAAAGCAAGAGGCCTTTCGCAAAGAACTTGAAATTGCCAGCGATGTGCAACAGTTTCTATTTCCTGAGCGGTTGCCCTATACCGACCATGTTAAAATGGAAGCCAGTTACCTTCCGCACGATTTAGTGGGTGGTGATTATTATGATTACATACCTATCAATAAAAATCAATTTCTGATTTGTGTTGCAGATGTGAGTGGCAAAGGCATTCCGGCAGCGCTGATGATGTCAAATTTCCAGGCTTCGCTGCGCACCTTATTAAGGCAAACACCCAATCTGCAGGAAATTGTAGAGGCCTTGAATTACCAGGTAATGGAAAATACCAAGGGCGAAAAGTTTATTACTTTTTTCGGGGCTATTTATGATATCTCGCTTAAGACAATGATTTATGTAAATGCCGGCCATAATCCTCCCATCTTATTTGACAAAAAGAATGGTATTCGCTTGCTCGAAGAAGGGTCTACCGTATTGGGTGCTATGAATCCGCTGCCTTTTTTGAATGAAGGATTCATTACTGATCTGGATGAGTTTACGTTGTTTGCCTATACCGATGGTCTTACTGAAACAACCAGCGAAAGTGGTGTGGAGTTTGGTCAGCAGGGCTTAATAGAATATTTCGAAAAGAATCATCATAAAGATATCCGCACTATTCATCAGGATATTATTGTAACGCTGGATGGCTTTAAAGGAAGAAATAGCTATCGTGATGACATTACCATGCTCACCTGCCGCGTAGAATAATCAATTTAAAATCTGAGTGTAAAAGTAGTATTTACTTCGGGCACAGAAGTTACGGTAAGTGTGCCGTTATGCATTTGCATAATTTGTCGTGACAATGCCAACCCGATACCTGAACCGGTTTTCTTGGTTGTAAAAAATGGAACGAATATTCTGTCGATTGCTTCTGGTATAATGCCGGGTCCATTATCTGATATTTCAATCAGCACAGCGTTTTCTGTATACGTTCCGCATACCGTAATTACCGGATGTTTGGTTTGTGTAAGTGCTTCAATGGCATTTTTGATGAGGTTAATTAACACTTGCTCAATCATCTCCTCATCGGCCTGCACGGTGAGGTATTCTGAATCGCACCGGGTAGAAAATTGTATATCCGTTTTTTTAAGTTCGGGCTTTAATAATTGAGCGACATTTTCAAGCATGCTTTTCACCCGCACTGTTTTCAGTTTCGGCTGTGGCAAAGAGGTGTATTCGCGGTAAGCATCAATAAACTGAATAAGGCCCTTGCTGCGATTTTCTATTGTTTCCAGCCCATCGCGTAAATCCTCTGCGCCTTCGGGATTCAGTTCGTAAGTGCTATCTTTTTTTATTAATTCATGATCTAATATTTCGCGAAGGGTAGACGTAAGCGATGAAATGGGCGTGATTGAATTCATGATTTCATGGCGCAACACACGCGTAAGGTTTTGCCACGCTTCCAGCTCCTGTTTTTGTAATTCGTTTTGTATGTTTTGGAGGGTGACGAGTTTCACTGTATTTCCTCTGATTCGCAATTCAGTAGCTTGCAGCGTAAGTAAAAATTCTGCTCCTGATTTGTATAATGTGCTTCTTCCCGGCAACACATCGATTAACGCCTGGTATAACTTAGGATTCTGATGTTCCAGTTCGTGAATGTTCTGCAGATTGGAAATGCCGACAAATTTTTTCGCATTTGCATTTATCAATTGCACATTGCCTTGCGTATCAAATGAAAGTATACCGGTGCGCACCTGTTGCACGATGGTGTTGAGATATTGCCAGTGCTCTTCTTTTTCTGATCGGGCTTTGCGAAATGCTTCCAACACTTCGTTAAAAGCGGTATTCAATTCTCGAAAACTGCTGCCTAGTTTATTATCATTATTGAAACCGGAGATGAAATCGGAATATTTTACCGACTCAAGAAAACGTGTAAGCTTGCGATTGGTTTGTGAGATAAAGCGATAGAGTTCGAAAAGTTGGGCAATCATTACAAACACCATGAGAATTACTGCAAAAATCATATTGGGCTGGTTTGCCAAATACAGCAGCACGGATACTGAAATACCCAGAAGTATTACCCGAAAGGCTACACGAAAACGGAAGTCGTTGAATTTCATGTGATGCGCTTATGGGTATAAAATAGATTATATGACTTTGTATTATAGTCCATGTTTCTCCAATCGTCTGTATAGTGAAGAACGTGTAAGACCAAGTTCAGCGGCAGCCTGTGTAATGTTGCCGTTAAATTTTTTAAGCACTTTGCGGATGAGCAGTTTCTCTACTTCCTCCAGGTTAAACT
>JALOMN010000394.1 GCA_025455445.1 Cyclobacteriaceae bacterium | reverse complement strand
ACTTACAGCGAAGAACGCCATCCTGATTGTGGAGTTTGCCAAGATGCTGCACGAAGAACAAGGCAAGACACTTTATGAAGCTGCATTGGAATCTGCCAAACTCCGCCTTCGTCCTATCCTGATGACATCATTTGCATTTATGTTAGGGGTTGTTCCATTGTTAACAGCCGCAGGGGCAGGTGCCGAAGCACGCAAGGTAATGGGTATGGCAGTGTTCAGCGGAACCTTAATCGCAACAATCATCGGGGTGATTGTCGTGCCCGCGTTGTTTGTTTTCATTGAAAGCATCGGAAAGAAAAAACAATCCGATTCACATGTTTCACCTTCTGAACCGGCTCATTGATATGAAGAATATATTTTTAATTGGATCCATTATGTTGGTTCTTGCCGGCTGTGCAGTAGGACCAAAGTATTCGCGACCTGAAACAAAAAAGCCGGTGGCCTATGCACAAGCAACCACTCAATCTGATTCCATAACCAATTTAAAGTGGTGGGATGTATATCAAGATACGTCATTACAAAAACTGATTAAGATAGCCATCGATTCAAATCTCGATTTGAGTGTTGCCATCGCACGCGTAGATGAAGCAAAAGCAATCCTTGGTTATAATCAGGCCAACATGTTTCCGTTTTTCGATTACAAGGCGAGCGGTCGCGCATCGGATTTTCGTAATTCTTCTGAACAAGCAGGCGTGATGTTTTCACAAAACTCAGTGGCGCTTCTTGGAAATGTATCGTGGGAAATTGATTTGTGGGGTAAACTGCGTCATGCCAATCGTGCCGCTTATGCGGATTTGGTGTCAACAGATGAAACGAGAAAGTCAGTATACATCAGCATCGTATCACAAGTAGCGGAATTATATTTTCAATTGCGTGGCTTAGATGAGCGTATGGAAATCACACGCAAAGCATATGAAAGTCGAATGGAATATTTACGCATCATAACCATGCGTTTTGAAAAAGGCAATGTTTCAGAGTTGGATAAGTTACAGGCACAAAATATTGCTGCTGATGCGCAATCGCAATTGTTTAGTATTGAGCGCGCCATCATTCAAACTGAAAATGCATTGAATATATTATTAGGACAGACCTATGCGCCTGTTTCCCGCGGCTTGCAAAATAACCAGCAACAGTTGCCTTTGGATATTCCCAGTGGTTTGCCTTCTGAATTGTTAGAAAGAAGACCCGACATACGGTCGGCAGAACAGCAGCTGATCGCGCAAACAGAGCGCGTAGGCATTGCCGTTGCCTTGCGTTTTCCTTCTTTAAGCCTTACCGGTTTATTGGGTGTGGCCAGTCCGGATATTTCTAACCTATTCACCGCGGATGCATTTTTAGGATCGGTGACAGGTCAATTAACCGGACCCATTTTCAGATTCAATCAGAATAAGCGCAGGGTAGAGGCAGAGAAGGCAAAAGCAAAGCAAGCTGGGTATCAATATGAAAAAACCGTGCTGGTTGCGTTTGCAGAAGTTGAAAACACCTTGGCAGAAGTAAGAACCTATCGAAATGAATTTGGCGCGAGGCAAACGCAAGTGGCTGCTACCGAACGATCCTTACTTCTTTCAAAGGCATTGTATGACAATGGCTATACTTCTTTTCTGCAGGTATTAGATGCCGAGCGTGAACTGCTTAATTCGCAATACAATAAATCAATCGCATTACAAAATCAATTAATTTCAACCGTACGATTATATAAAGCTCTCGGAGGGGGCTGGTAACATGAAAGCGATCTTTAAATTTTTATTCTGCCTTTTTATTTTTCTTGTTTCCCTATCCATGCCAGCACAGGCACAAAAGGGTGATACTACCGCGCGTAGAAGCACATTGAAGGTTGACATTACTTCCTATTGGCTATACCGCGATGCGCTCATGTTTTCGTATGAACGTGTTGTTAAAAACAGACCTAACCATACCTGGGCGATCACAGCCGGATTGCAGGAGTTTCCTGAGTTGGTGGGAGAATTAGTAGACACCATCACCGTGAAGCAGGAAAATAAATCGTTGGGATATAAGGTGGGTGGAGAGTACCGCTTTTACCTGAAGAAGGAAAATAAACATGCAGCACCACATGGAGTATACATTGGGCCTTACACTTCCTATCATTACTATTCTAATAACCGTGCCATTGAAGTAAATAATAGTGGTGAAATTCAAAATGGAAACCTGGAATCCACTTTAACCATACTTAATATCGGGGTTCAGCTCGGTTATCAGTTTGTCTTAAACAATCGCTGGACGATCGATCTTGTTTTTGTAGGCCCCTCGGTTTCAAACTATGCTTTCAAGGCGGACCTGACTGGAAATATTTCAGTGGATCCTGATGATATTACCAACGAAGTGTTGCTTTCGCTCATAGATAAATACCCGGGCTTTAAGGATCTGATTAGTGAAGGAGAATACGCTGAGCAAGGAAAAGTAAACACCTGGGCTTATGGCTATCGCTATCAGTTTCAGATTGGCTACCATTTTGGCCGTAAGAAAAAGTAGAATTAAATTTTTATAACATACTTGTCAATGGAAGCACCTGGCAAAGAACCTGTTCTTGCGCGTGAGGAAGAACAAGAAAAAAAGGCGAAGAAAAGAGAGAAAAAAGTAATCCAGTTGGAGCGCACCCGCACGGCATTTGAAAGGTTGCAGCTAGCCTGGATAAGAACCGCACTTACACTATTGATGATTGGTGTGGGTGCTTATGAATATTTCTATAACAGGTTGGAACAAGGTAAAGCCCCGTTGCTCAAAACGGTTTCGGGTCGTGACTTAGGTTTGTTTTTGATTCTCACCTCTTTTGTGATGCTGTTTTGGGCTACCATTCAACACCGAAGAAATACGGCATTATTAAAAAAGCAGTATCCAGAGATGCAATATTCGGTGGCCCTGGTGTTGTCATATTTGATGCTGGCGTTATCATTCATATTATCGTACATGGTGTTGATAGATCTGTGATGC
>JALOMN010000393.1 GCA_025455445.1 Cyclobacteriaceae bacterium | reverse complement strand
CAAAAACTACATTCAATTCCAATATTGATTTTCTTTTGGCAGAATGGGGTGAACGGGTGACATCTGATTTTATTGATCGTGTAGATGAGGTAATTCAAAACATAGCAAAAAATCCAAGGCTCTATCCACTTATCAATGAAAAAGATCTTGTTCACAGATGTGTAGTGGTAAAACAAATCACACTTTATTATCGCATAAAGACTGCTGAACATTATGACCTCACGGAGAAAATTTATTAAAGCGGGCATACTCAGCGGACTTACAACAATTCCGTTTTCCGGAAATAGTTTTTCTGAAACCACCTCAGTTGACTTTCGCCTTGCAGCAAATGATGATGAACTGTTTGCCATGGCGCGCAGACAATTACTCATACCCGAAAACCGGATTTACTTAAATACCGGCACGCTTGGTCCCAGTCCACTGCCCGTAATAGAAACTGTATCCAAAGTCATGAGGCAGTTGGAGATGAACCCTGCCAACGAAAACTTTGGCCCGTTAGGCAATGAAATGGAGTTAGTAAGAAAAAAGGTAGCAGACTTTATTCATTGCGATATAAATGAAGTATTGCTTACCCGAAACACTACTGAAGGCCTTAACCTGATAGCACAATCCCTTCCACTAAAAGAGGGTGACGAAATTATCACTACCACACTGGAACACGGTGGACTTGAAGTGGGCCTGGAGTTCATGACAAAAACAAAAGGTGTAATTGTGAAAAAAGTTGAATTGCCTCTGCCGGGAAATAGCAGCGAAGAAATTGTGGAAGCGATTAATAAAAATATCAGCAACCACACAAAAATGATCTTGCTCAGCCATGTAAATACCATTACCGGCTTGCTCATGCCTTTCGAAGCAATTTCAAAAATCACTCAGTCAAAAGGGATTTATCTGATTGCCGATGGTGCGCAGGCTCCCGGCCTGGTAAAAATTGATGTAAAGAAGTTGGGTGTAGATGCCTATGCTACCAGCGGGCATAAATGGTTGCTCGGGCCAAAGGAAACTGGCTTTCTTTATCTTGACCCACGTATTCAAAATAAAGTAACACCAATATTTACTTTATCTGGCTTTACTGCATACTCTGCTTCTTCTGGTACGCGCAACGTGGCAACTATTCTGGGTCTGGGGTCAGCTATTGATTGGCATACGCAGATTGGTATTGAAAAAATTCAGGAACGTGCGTTACAACTTCGTAATTATTGCCTGGCAGAGTTAAAGAAAATAAAAGGAGTAAAAATAATCAGTCCCGAAGCAAGGAGTTTATCCACGGGTATCGTTAGCTTCAGTTTGCTTTCAGCAAAAAATAACGAGGTGGCAGATACGCTGAAACAACAGGATATTATTGTGAAGGTGCTTCCCCAGCTGAATGCAATTCGGATTTCCTGTCATTGCTTTATCAGTAAAAAAGACATTGACACTTTCTTAAAAGAATTAAGGAAAAGACTGTTGTAAAAATAGTTCTGCAAAGCACAAAGCAATTTATAACTTGCTTTACCTAATTCACTAGAATGAAATTGCCGTGACTAATGAAAATACATTTTGAACGAACCCTACTGTGGTGCTGTTGATGATCGGCCCCGTATTATCAAATCGCAACTCTACCCATCCATCTAGTTTCTTGTTGATTCTCATCTCATATCCGAGTGAACCCGTAAATCCTGTTTGTGAGGAATAAAAATCAAAGTTGTTTTCATTTATTAAGGGTGGCGAATTAGGAAACATTGAAACCCTGCGAACATTTTTATAATTCGAACTTAGTAAAAATGTCTTTAACAGTCCTCCTTTTAGATAGAGCGAACTGAATGTATTCAAAGGTATACTGTATTTTACTGTAACCGGCAAATATATATAGCTGGCTTGTATCGTAATGTCATTATCGTCATAGGTTGTTTTCGGATAAATCACACGATCATGAAAAGTATTTTGTATGTATCGCAACTCTGTATAAAACGAAAAGTTATCGTTAATCCGGGGACTTGATAGCGTAAAACCTACGCCTGGTGACAGCGAAAAATTTGAGAAGTTCGCCTCTTCAAGATAGCCAAACACGAACACGAAACTTTGACTTACCGACATGTCCAGTTTCGAATAGCTCCACGCGATAAAAGGATCGACTGAGAGTTTAAATAGTGGAATACTATTTTTAAATACCAGCGAAGGCGAATTCCTGCATTGATTATACTCATCTACAATGGAAGTAAGATTACTTTCCACTAACCTCGATTTATCAATCAATGGCCAAACCGCTGGGCAATCATTCATGGATGATTTTAATATTCCGACATAGGTTTTTTTGCGATGTATGGCGGTCTCCTTTTTAGCCCCTTCCATTTCAATCTGTTCTATTTCAAGCAAACTTAATTTTTCGTCTTTTTCTAAGTAGAATTTCTTTTCATTGAGATACAAGTCAGCTTCCCCTTCTACAAGAGCCTGCGCAAATTTGTCGTCTGCATCCACCGTTATCGTTTTAAAATACCGATAGTCTTTAATGACAATTGCGTAAATTTCTTCAGGCGATAAGTCAATGGCTGTTGCCTCCTTCGAAGTCTTGAATTTAAAAGAAGGCTCATGCACGCTACCCAATAACTTTATAAAACCGTGGACGGTATCTTGCCTTTCCTTTTTAACTATAAAGCCTTCGCGAAATATACTTTGAGAAAATGCACTTATAGAGACCAGAGTCATTAATACTACTGTGCCAATCGTTTTGATATTGATGAATTTCATATTGTGGTGAAAAATACCAATATCAAATTACTGCACCCAATTTGATTTACAAAGGGATTTCTAACTATTCAGGCTGGCGCTGATATATATTAAGATGTTGAAGTGATAATTATAGTTTAGCCTCTATCGTAACGTTCTTTCCGGCAACCACCTGGCCCGTAAAACGCAGCGCGTTGCCCGGATAAATTTCAAAAACATATGTGCCTGGCAGTAAATCCGGAAATGATATCGTTGTATTGTGAAAGATTGTGCCTTGTTTCAACGGCAAGTACTCATCACTCAAATAGGCGGCTTCCGTAAATAAGGCATAGGATGTTTCGCTATTCAATCCCAGAGAAACTTTCACAGTAAGATCACCCGTGGGGTCGAACTCCTCTTCTTTGCACGAGAAAAATGATGCTGTCAATAAGAGAAATACAATGAGTCTTTTCATGCTTCTAT
>JALOMN010000392.1 GCA_025455445.1 Cyclobacteriaceae bacterium | reverse complement strand
AACTCCAGTTCCTGCGCTGGAAAAACTTGAATTGCAGCGGAACAATATTCAAGCCATTCCTGCATCGGTGCAAAATCTGCTCAACTTGAAGAAACTATCTTTGAATTATAATTCGATCGAAAAAGTTGATCCGGCTATCGCTAAACTTAGCAAGCTTGAAGAATTATCATTTTATAACAATAAACTCACATCCATACCTGCAGGTGTTTATGAACTTCCAGGATTACAGGCAGTAGATTTTTATTACAATCAAATAGAACGCATTGATGGGCGCATCGGAAATCTTAAGACATTAGAGGTACTATACCTCTCTAATAACCGTTTAATCAGTGTTCCTGAAACCATTGGAGAGTTAACTAACCTGCAGGAATTATATCTTAGCAATAATCGACTGAGTGACCTCCCGGAGGGCATCAAAAAGTTAGAAAAACTTAAGGTATTCAGAGTCAATAATAACAACCTAACCAGTGTCCCAAAAGATTTACACAGGTTAACAATGCTAGAAAATATCGACATTTCGAACAATCAGATTAATGAACTTCCTACACAGGTAAGCGAATTGAATAACCTAAAATTGCTGGTTATGGTCAATAATCCCTGGGACAATGAAGCAATTAAACAACTTGCGGATTTCGCAAAAAAATTACAGGCTAAAGAAGTAATGGTTAAAGCAGATGGTATTGACTAAGCCTCAGGTTCAGTTTTTGTGACCTCCGGTTTTTCGTTCTTCTTTACCTTTGATTTAACCTTCTTAATTTTTGATTTTTTCTTGCCATTCTCATCCTCCTCGCTCATCAATTGAAGCTTTGCTTTTTGCAATTGTTCTTTCTGATTTTGAGTAACAACCGGATAGTTGATTTTCAATTTTGCGAATTCCCTTGTAATCACTGCTGCGATTGCAAGCCTTGCAAACCATTTATCGTCTGCCGGAATCACAAACCAGGGTGCATGCTCAGCTGAAGTTTCACTCATGGCGTCTTCATATGCTTTTTGGTAGTCATCCCAAAAGGCGCGCTCTTTCAAATCAGACAATGAGAATTTCCAGTTTTTGCTGGGGTCTTCAATCCGTTCAAGAAAGCGTTTCTTTTGCTCCTTTTTCGAAACATTTAAAAAGAACTTGAGAATGATAGTACCGTTGTCAGCCAGATTCTTTTCAAATCTTCTTATTTGCTTGTAGCGTTTTTGCCAAAACTTATCATCTATTTTTTTGACAGTATCAATACCTGGAATATGTTCATTTAAAATCCATTCAGGATGCACTTTAGTTACCAGCACATTCTCATAATGTGAGCGATTATGGATGGCAATCTCACCTCTTGCTGGCAAAGCAAGTTGGTGTCTCCAGAAATAATCATGATCCAATTCGGCTGAGTTAGGTGCTTTAAAACTATATACTTTTACACCCAGCGGATTAAATCCAGACATGATGTGCTTTACAGCTCCATCTTTGCCAGCTGCATCCATTGCTTGAAAAATTATCAATACACTGTATCGATTATGGGCATATAGTTCATCCTGTACTTCTGCCAGATGCTTTCGACTGTTGTCAAGCAACATTTCCGCATCGGCTTTATTTAAAATTTTGCCTTGATATTTGGTAGCAAAATCCTTGAGTTTAATCTTTTTACCGGGCTTAACCAGCAGGCTTTTTAATTGGATAATTTTTTCATCGGTGAGCATAAGAGATGGGTTTTAATTCTTGAATCTACTCATTTGTACTCTACCAAACACATGACTTTGATCACATTTGATAATATTCAAAGAAAATATGAGAACATTGTTTCGATTTTATTAAATTGATTCGAGTATCGCTAATACTTTTGCGGCATGAAAATCAATGGACTCATCCTGTTTTTTGCTACGTGGTGCATTTCCTCTGTAAGTTCTTATGCACAAGATGACAAAGAGGCAATAAAAGCCGTAATCACGCGCGAAACCTCGGCATTTTTTAATGTAGATTATAAAACATGGTCTGACACCTGGTTGAAATCCCCATACACTTATTGGTCCTATTCCGATGCTTCAGGCACCAGCTATGTGGAAGGATGGGAAAACCTCGAAAAAACATATTCTGAATATTTTAATTCAGCCAGACCTTCAAAAGCCAACATACGAAATGAATGGAAAGAAATACGCGTGTATGGTAATGGAGCCTATGTTTATTTCATTCAAAAAGTATATGATGATATTGACCGGGATGAGACTTCTCAAATGAGAATATTGGAGAAAATAGATGGTAAATGGAAAGTGGTTTGCGTGGGTGCTATCGCCAGAAATACGAATTGAAGCTGCTGAAGAAAAAGCAAAGACATCCACTTTTCAGGAAGATTGAAACCTAATTATTTAAAGATATGAATACTTCCAGATCGCTCCTTTCAATCAGCATTTGTATGCTTATTGCAACCTCCGTAATGGCTCAGGATTCAAAAGACATAGCCGCTATTAAGGCTGTTATAGAGAAAGAAACACTTTCATTTTTCAATGTAAATCAGAAAGACTGGGATGATAGTTGGCTAAAAGTTCCCTATGCATACTGGTCATATTCAGATTCAACCGGCACCAGTTATATAGAAGGATGGGAAAATATTTCAAAAAACTTTCAAGACTATTTCAAAACACAAATTTCCAACCGGCCAATTGATGTGGCCCATCAATCCTCTAAAGTAAAAATTGAAAGAAACTGGCATGACATACGGGTTTATAACAATGGTGCTTATGTGCACTATACACAACGTGTAATTGACGATTTGGACAGAGACGTTACATCTCAGATACGCGTACTCGAAAAGAAAGACGGAAAATGGAGGGTTATATGCGTTGGCGCGATAGCATATTATCCAAAGGAGTAATGAATTAGTATTGACCTGACCGTAAAAGTACAAGAGTGCAGGCCTCCCATGCCTCAGCGCCCGATTCCTCAATCATTTTTTGGAATTCCGGATTTTCAGTACCGGGGTT
>JALOMN010000391.1 GCA_025455445.1 Cyclobacteriaceae bacterium | reverse complement strand
GTTCCATCTGCAGGTATGCCCGGGTCAGACATGAATTATACGGTAGGATTAAAAGGCACAACCTACGAACCTGCCGTTCCTACAGGGCGGCTTACAGCAACTTCTGCAAATCAGGTAGCCGCATATTTAAATAAGATAAAAGAATTTGAAGCTACCCCTGCCGGAGCGTTGTGGCAGAAGAAAGGTCTTCATTTGAGTGGTGGAATATTTCCGGCAGAATTGCCCACGTTCCGCAATTATGTAGATGGATTTAAAGCCATTGGTGAAGGTGAATTTTGGGGAAGCGCAATAAAAACAATTGCCAAGCGAGAGCCCTCACAGGTTGAACTGATTAATATTTCTGATGAAATAAATTCAGGTGTAAATCTCGTTACATTTTTTGGACACTCTTCTGCAGGCACCATCGATATTGATATTGGTTATGTTTCTGATCCGGTAATGGGTTATGACAATCCTTCCAAATACCCGGTTTTTTTAATTAATGGTTGCAATGCTGGTAGTTTCTTTCTCAATGGAGTAGTCTTTGGTGAAGATTGGATAAACACTTCCAATAAAGGTGCACGAAATTTTATCGCGCATAGTTCATTCGGATTTACCACCACACTTCAATATTATTCCAATTTATTTTACTCGATCGGATTTGCTGACTCAACTTTTATTAAAAAAGGAATCGGGGATATACAAAAAGAAGTGGCTCGGGTATATATGCAAACTGCGGCTGCCACTATTCAAAATATTACACAGGTGCAACAGATGATGTTGTTGGGTGATCCTGCCGTAAAACTTTTTACTGCATCTAAACCAGACTACCAGATTTCAAATAATGATATCTCGTTATTTTCATTTGATAATAGACCAGTCACTACACTCACTGATTCTTTTGCGTTGAAACTGGTGGTTAAAAACCTGGGACTTGCAAAGCCTAAACCATTTAAAATAGAAGTGTTTCGCACGCTAACCAATGGTTCCACACTACGCTATGATTCGTTGTATGCTCCGGTAAATTATGCTGACACGTTACTTTTTACGATAAGACGAGGCAATGAGCTGGGGGGCGGGAATAATTCATTTCGTGTGGTGATTGATGCTGATGATACTATCGATGAGCTGAATGAAGACAATAATGAAGCAACACTTAATGCTTTTATCGCTTCTAACTCTACGCTGAATTTATTCCCATTCAATTATGCAATTGTCAATCAAACTCAGGTGTCATTAACCTGGCAAGCTACTGACCCGCTTTCTGAACAACGCGAATTTCAAATTGAAATGGACACTACACTTTTATTCAACAGCGCTTACCTGAAGAAAAAAGTTGTCTCAGCAAAAGTTCTGGCAAGTGCCCAGTTCGATCTATTAGAAAGTGATTCCGTGGTGTATTATTGGCGCACACGATTTGATAAACCTGAAAGCAATGAGTCGGGTCAATGGCAGGTTTCATCTTTTTCCTATATAAAGAACTCTGGAGAAGGCTGGGCTCAATTACGGAAGAATCAATTGAAAGATAATTTCTTTTCTGGTATAGTAGATCAAGGTGAGGGTAAGCCTTTTGTATTTGCAGAACAGGTTACAAAAATTGATATTACTACCTATGGAAGTAATCATCCTTCCACTAACACAGATGTTTCAGTTAAAATTAATGGCGCTGAATATAATTTATCCACGCAAGGCCAGCCTTGTCGCGACAATACCATCAACCTGGTTGCATTCAATAAATCCACTGCGGTTCCCTATGCTGCGATACCATTTATTTTTCAAGACCCACGCACGTGTGGCCGTGAGCCACAATTAATTAATAGTTTTCGCGCTAACGAATTGCAAACTGGTTTTCTTGATGATATGATTGAAGTAATTAACCGAATTGCAGTAAGTGATTCAGTAGTTTTATTTTCAATTGGCGATGCTGGTTTTAACCTATGGTCGAACGAAGTGAAACTTAAATTGGGAGAGATAGGCGTAAGCCTGTCTGACTTAAACGATCTTCAAGCAGGTGAGCCAATAATCATTTATGGAAGGAAGGGTGCTACACCGGGAACAGCCACCCTTATTCGCACTGCACTGACACCGGTCAATGAACAAGTAGTAACTGATACGCGCACAATCACCGGCAGGAGAACGGAGGGCTTGATGAAGTCTCCATTGATTGGGCCAGCGCAGGCATGGATACAATTGCAATTGAAAAATCCGAGTCTGGAATTGTCTGACACAATCAATTTTGTAATTTATGGAGTGGATAGTGCTGGCAATGAAACGCTCATAACAGAAGAGGCAACTCATGGTTATGATTTAAGCCAGGTTTCTACTTCTGAATTTCCCTATCTGCGAATCGAATATCGTGCAGAAGATGAAATTAATCTTACACCTGCCGACTGGATAAATTGGTTGGTATTGTATGAACCGGTAGCAGAGGGTATTTTACTGTACGATGAAGCTGTTCGCATGAAAACTGTGCAGGAGGGAGAGCCCTGGAGTTCTGCATATAGATTCACTAATATTTCTCAGAAAAATTTCAATGGTCCACTTCTGGTAGAAGTAGAAATTTATTCGAAAGATTTGCAAACTCGCTCCTTTCATACTTTTGAAATTGATTCACCAACGCCCGGAGCATCCACACTTTTTGATATTACTTCTTCCACCATTGGAAAAGCAGGAGCCAACGATGTATCGGTGATTGTTAATAATCAAATCAAACCAGAGCAATACTACGATAACAATATCGTGTCGATAAGTGATCATCTTATTGTGATTGCTGATAAAATACCACCCGTGCTTGAAGTTACTTTTGATGGCAGGCTATTAATCAATGGAGATTATACTTCACCCAATCCAACTATTCAGATTGTATTAAAAGATGAAAATGAATTTCTATTACAAACAGATACTCTGGGAATGAATATATTCCTGGGCACTTCATGCAATCAGGAAGAATGTGTGTATAAGCGCATTCCTTTCAGTAGTTCACAAGTCAAATGGTAT
>JALOMN010000390.1 GCA_025455445.1 Cyclobacteriaceae bacterium | reverse complement strand
GAGGCGATGTGATTTAATATTTCCAGGTGGTCTTTATGCCAGGCTCCAATTTGTGGCGAAACTATTTTAAAGTAACTCTCATCATAAATACGGGCTGCTTCTGCAATTTTATTTGTGTTGTCAAGATAAAAGTTTGCCAATTGCAATTTGGCCAGGTGCGCTTCAGGGGCATCACTTCCGTAAAGATTACTTTTAATTTCTATGATATCCGTAAGATACCTTTCAGCATTCACATAGTTTTTCTTATACAGGGCGAGGCCATAAAGAAACTCCGATACATTGGCGGTCACCAGGTTATTTCTGGGAAGGGTAGTAGTATTTGAAATCAGTTTATTGGCATCCGCTTCGAGGGTTTGAGTTTTGTTTTTATCCAGGCGGG
This sequence comes from Cyclobacteriaceae bacterium, assembly GCA_025455445.1. Lineage (GTDB taxonomy): Bacteria > Bacteroidota > Bacteroidia > Cytophagales > Cyclobacteriaceae > ELB16-189. The sequence goes on along the minus strand of JALOMN010000390.1, from coordinate 2,599 downwards.
CATCAAACTCTACTGCCTTCAGTCGCACACGATAAATACTATTGGGCTTGTAATTTTTGTTGATCATCTTTTCATACTCCAGCTTCGTATTGAAAAGTGCTGATTGCCTGTCTTCTTTCTGCAATTGTTTAATGGTTTCTTCAAATATCCCCATCGCGAGATAGTGTGTGGATTTATGATTGACTTTTAAGGTGGCAAGGGTCCGATCATATTCGAGTCCTTTGGGAAGTTGCTCTCCGCCATTTTCAATCAGAATATTCGCATTCAGAAATTGATTCTTTACGTATGCAATGTTTGTTTCACCCAGGTTTTTCTTTATCCAACTGGCTGCATATCCAAAAAGGGAATCTGCACTTTTAAGATTTCCCTGTTTGCCATACGCATTGGCAAAAGATGTTAACACGCGCGCATACTGGTTGAAGCGCTGTGCAATTTGTTCGTCTGAAAGTTTTACACTTTTCAGATTGCCTTTATTGTCGGTAGTAGTTTCTTGTTTTACAGCGCGACCTACAAAAAACTTTTCTTGTTCCTTAAGCAATTCAATGGCTTCATTAAAGTAGCCCTGGCCTGTATAGGTTTCTCCTAACACAGTATTGTAGTATGCCTTATCCAGGTCAGTAACATAGGCACCGCTTTCAATGAGTTTCTGAGCATTTGATAAATATTTACGGGCTTCAAGAAAATTGCCATTCATGTTATATAAATCGGCAGCACCAATCAGAATTAAAAAATGTTCTTTGCTGTTTTCTGTATTGACTGCAATGCTGGCATTGATCGAGGCATAGAGATTAGCTTCAAATTCTGAGATATAGCCCGAAGCAAGATGATACTTGGCATTATTGAGATAATAGATGGGTGTATACTTATTTTGTTTGCCTAATTTCTTGGATGATTTATTTTTGAAACTTTGCAACTGGGTGATTGCTTTTGCATAATCACCTGTTTCATAAATAGCTTCGATCTTTTTAAGAGTAACATCGTATTTACTTTGTGCCTGGGTATTGTGAGATGCTATCAGAAAGCAGGTACACACGATCAGCAATGTTCGTTTCATAATTAAATAATTTTCCAGATTAAAATTAATCAAATCTTTTGGCCTACGCTATTTATACGCGCATCAGAAATATTCACTTAAACTATTTTCTGACGATTATGATTTCTGTTCTATTAAGCTCTCTAAGATGGTTTTTGCTGATTCTGTTACAGGAGTGCCGGGTCCGAAAATTCCGGTCACACCATAATTATATAAGAATTGATAGTCTTGGGGTGGAATTACACCGCCCGCAACCACGCGGATATCGGGTCTACCGATTTTTTTTAACGCATCAATAAGTTGAGGTATTAATGTTTTATGTCCTGCCGCAAGACTGGATGCACCAATTACGTGCACATCATTTTCAGCCGCTTGTTTAGCAACTTCTTCAGGTGTTTGAAAGAGCGGGCCGATGTCCACATCAAATCCTAAATCGGCAAATCCTGTTGCAATTACTTTCGCACCACGGTCGTGACCATCCTGGCCCATTTTGGCAATAAGTATGCGAGGTCTCCGGCCCTCTTTTTCTGCAAACTGATCAGAGAGGTTTCTTACTTCTGTCAATGCTTTCTGATTTTTCATTTCACCTGAATATACACCTGAAATTGATTTTATTGTTGCTTTATATCGCCCAAAAACATTTTCCATCGCTAATGAAATTTCTCCAAGTGTAGCGCGATGCCTGGCAGCAATAATGGCGAGTTCCAATAAGTTTCCATTTCCTTCGCGTGCGGCATTTTCAAGTGCCTTCAGAGAAGCGTTCACGGCATTCGTATCGCGTTGCTGTTTTATTTTCTCAAGCATCGCTATCTGCTCTTGTCTCACAGCTGCATTATCTACATCCAGAATTTCAAAATCGGGCGACTCATTGGTTTGATAGCGATTAACACCTACTATTACATCTTTGCCGGTATCAATTCTTGCTTGTTTTGCGGCAGCGGCTTCTTCAATGCGCATTTTAGGTACACCACTTTCAATGGCGCGGGTCATTCCTCCTAATTCTTCTACCTCTTGTATCAATGCCCAACTTTTTTCTATCAGCTGCTCAGTGAGATATTCGATATAATAGGAACCTCCCAGTGGATCTACTACTTGTGTGATGCCTGTTTCTTTTTGCAGATACAGTTGTGTATTGCGTGCAATGCGTGCCGAAAAATCAGTCGGTAACGCAATCGCTTCATCCAGCGAATTGGTGTGTAATGATTGTGTGCCTCCCAGCGCTGCAGCCATCGCTTCAATGGTGGTGCGCGCTACATTATTATATGGGTCTTGTGCGGTGAGGCTCCATCCGGAAGTCTGACAGTGTGTGCGCAGTGCCATCGACTTACTATTTTTTGGATTAAATGAATGCACCAGCTTAGCCCACAAAACACGACCTGCGCGCATTTTGGCGATCTCCATAAAGAAATTCATGCCAATGCCCCAGAAAAATGAAAGACGTGGTGCGAAATCGTCAATGGCAATGCCAGCTTTGATTCCGGCTTTTATGTATTCAAGACCATCGGCCAGCGTATAAGCCAGTTCTATGTGCGCAGGTGCGCCAGCTTCATGCATGTGATAACCACT
>JALOMN010000389.1 GCA_025455445.1 Cyclobacteriaceae bacterium | reverse complement strand
GCTTGTCGGTCACGTTGCGAAGGCCGAACGCGATGGCGTGCTGGGCTCTGTGCCGGGCAAAGGATTCTTCATTCGCAGCAGTGAACTTGAAAAACAACTCAAGATTTTTCTTTTGTTCAATAAACTCAGCGAACATAAGAAGATTATTTATGATGCGTTTGCTTCCACGCTGAGCGATAAAGCGGTAATCGACTTTTACATTTACAACAACGACTTCACTATTTTCAGAAAGTTATTGTCGAGAGATTTAAGCAGTTATTCGCATTGTGTGATTATTCCGCACTTTGTGGAAGGGGAAGATTATGCTGCCAACCTCATTGATAGTGTGCCCAAAGAAAAACTTTTATTACTCGATAAACTGGTGCCTGAAGTAAAGGGTGAGTTTGCCGCAGTATATGAAAACTTTGAAAAAGATATTTATGTAGCACTGGAACAGGCGCTGCCCCAGCTATCGAAGTACCATTCTATTGATTTAATCTTTCCGGAACACACGTATTACCCTGAAGAAATAATTCAGGGTGTGCAGCGGTTCTGTAGTCAGTATGCATTTAATTTTTCACTGTTGCATGAACTCCATCCTGACTCTATTCAGCAAGGCCACGTGTATATCAATCTGATGGAAAAAGATTTGGTTACACTTATTGAGTTGATTCTGGAACGCAAACTTAAAGTAGGCAAGGATGTGGGCGTAATCTCCTATAATGAAATACCTTTGAAGAAAATAATATTGAATGGCATCACAACCGTCTCTACCGATTTCTACCTGATGGGTAAGGAAGCAGCCCGTTTAATTCTTGAAAATTCGCGGTCGCATGTAGAAGTACCATTTTATCTCACGTTGCGTGATTCACTTTAAAACGATTAATACAAAAACTTAAATACAATTATGAAAACTACTCGCAGGAAATTCGTCAAGCAGTTGGGGGTAAGTGCCCTTGGCGCCAGTGTGGCTGCTTCATTACCGTGGAATCTGAATGCGGCAGGCGTAAATAAATCGTCATACGAGATTTCACTTGCGCAATTCTCTTTGGCCTCTGAATTTTTTTCTGGGAAGCACAATACACTTGATTTTCCGGGCCGGGCAAAAAAGGAGTTTGGGGTGAATATCGTAGAATATGTTTCCATGTTTTTTGCTGACAAAGCGAATAACACTGAGTTTCTGAAAGAATTAAAGAAACGTGCGGATGATGAAGGCGTGAGGAATCATTTAATCATGGTGGATGACGAGAATATTGCCGATCTGGATAAAGCCAAACGAATTCATGCGGTAGAAAGTCATTACAAGTGGGTGGATGCTGCAAAGTTCTTAGGTTGTAAATCCATCCGTGTAAACCTGGGAAGTATCACACAGGAAGGTACTGCCGAAGAGGTTGCAGATGCTGCACTCGAAGGTTATGCAAAGCTTCTTGAATATGGTGCGAAGGCCGATCTGGATATCATTGTAGAAAATCATGTGGGTCATTCATGCAATGGACAGTGGCTTGCGGGTATCATGAAGAAGATTAATAACAAGCGGGCCGGTGTGCTTCCTGATTTTGGTAACTTTTGTGTGAAACGAACCAAGCCCGAGACCATGGATCTCGCAGGCTACATGAATACCAGGTGCCTCGAAGAATATGACAAGTATAAGGGAATCGAAGAGTTGATGCCTTATGCAAAAGGTGTGAGTGCAAAAACACATAAGTTTGATGCACAGGGAAACGAGGTGGATATTGATTTTGTGCGGATGTTTGAGATTATTAAGAAATCGAAATTTAAAGGCATCATAGGAATTGAGTACGAAGGTGGTGTAATGCAAATGGCGGGTCAATCAGGTTATTTGAGCAATGAAGAAGGTATCAGGGCTACCAAAAAATTAATTGAAAAAATGGGCTAGCGTGATTGTGTTTTTAAGCTAGTAAAGTCATCGGCCTTCGAGCCGTTTAGAATCAATTTTACTTATACGCTAAAGTAATTTTGATATCACACTTTATGACGGTGTGATCTCAAATTTGTAAATTTATTTCATGCTAACATGGACACCGTATGTAATGGTGCGGATATGCCTGTTTTTTGTGGCAGGTATTCTTACCGGTATATATCAACCTGACTTTATTCCAGAGTCATTAGCAATTTATATTACAGTTACACTACTTCTATTTTATCTGATTATTTACTGGGTACGAGGTCATACTAAAATGAGCCTGATTATTTCAGGGTTCATCGGTCTGGTGTCAATCTACCTGTTTGGTTATTTGCAACTATTAAATCATACTGATTCACGACTCCCTAATCATCTTATTTCTGAGACTGAGCCCATCGGATATTATGAAGCAATTGTTCGCAGCGCTCCGGAATCTAAAGCCCGGTCATGGAAACTGGAAGTAGAAGTGACACGCGTGAATACCAGCGAGTGGAAAAATGTGAAGGGTAAGGTGTTATTATATCTCTCCAGGAAATCTTTTCCTGTGGTAGACTGGAAGTACGGTGATCGTTTATTAATAAAAGGTTCACCACAAGTAATAGCGTCTCCGGCCAATCCGCATGAATTTAACTACAAGCGTTTTTTAACTTTTAAAAATATCTATCATCAGCATTTTCTCACGGCAGAGAGTGTGCTGCAGGTAACCGATACAGAGGAGAACGGAATTATTTACAATTCACTACTCGCACGATCATGGGCGACTGAAAAGGTCAGGAAATATATTGAAACCGAAAAAGCACAAGCCATTGCGATGGCCCTGGTGCTGGGTGTAACAGATGGCATCGATACGGATTTGCAAAATGCTTATGCGGCCAGTGGTGCCATGCATGTGCTCGCGGTGTCAGGTCTTCATGTAGGAATTATTTATGGAATACTCCTTTTAGTGCTAAAGCCATTAAGTCGTTATGCCTGGAGCAGGTGGGTCGTATTTGGAATCAGCATCGTGTGTCTTTGGTCATTTGCCTTTATCACTGGTTTATCACCTTCTGTATTAAGAGCAGTTACCATGTTTAGCTT
>JALOMN010000049.1 GCA_025455445.1 Cyclobacteriaceae bacterium | reverse complement strand
TGGTTCAGACTTTATCTCAGAAACGACCCAACTAAACACAGTGAGATTTTTCCGCACCACTGCATACTGAACGCCACCTTTAGCATACACACCGCGGTTAAACATCTGTGCAATAAGCACCGGAGCAATACCTTTCAATGCTTTGTGATTATAACTCAGTGCTTCGGTAAAGCCAAACTGGGGAAGGTTAGCAGTGGCTGTCTGGTCATAATCCATCGAAGCCCGATTGCGATTAAAAAACAACCACCTGCTATCCGCGCCAGAACTGTTCTTGAAAAATTTGAAGAACATAAGATCAAAAGTGGTCTTTTCATGACCCGCAAACACTTCAACTGGTATCTGCCCGTAGCTCTGCGCACCACTGAAGAGTACGATAGTAAAAAATGTGATGAAGTATAAGCGTAACAAACTGATTTTATTTTGCGTGAAATTGAACTTTGTTATTTACCCAGAAGCTCAACCACCAACTCTGCTGCAGCAGCACCGCTGTTTTGCTGCTGACCGGTGATTAAATTTCCATCCGCAATGGCATACGATGAAAATGGTGGAGCAACTTTAAATGTAGTTCCTGTCATCTTTCGCGCTTCTTCTTCGATGCGATAAGGTTGAATTTTCATCCCAACTGCTTTGTCGGCAAATTCTTCTTCCGCATCGGCAAATCCTGTCCAGGTTTTTCCTTTCACCAGCAATTCGCCATTTGATTTTTTTGCTTCCAGCAATAACGTGGTGGAGTGACATACAGCAGCTGCGGGCTTAGCGGCTTCGTAAAAAGAAACAAACAATTTTTCCAATTCTTTATTGCCGCGGAAGGTGTACATCGGACCCTGTCCTCCTACCAGAAATATTGCTGCATAGTCATTGTGTTTCACATCCATCAACTTCTTTGTGTTGGCAAGCATCTGGTTAAACTCAGGCTTCTCTAAATATCCAAGTGAAATCACATCATGTGATGAATAACCGCTTGCATCCTTTGGATTTGAGTAACCATCCATCTCCAGTTTGCCTCCTTCGGTAGATACCAGTTCTACATCATAACCTGCTTCCTGAAATACACGAAGCGGATGTGTTAACTCTGCAGCCCAGAAACCAATTGGCCAGCCTGTCTGCTTTGATACCGATGGTGAACTTGCCACCATCAGAATTTTACCTTTTGCTGGTGCACCATGAAAATGCACATAGTTTTCTACTTCTTTTATCTTTTCCATAAACTAACGATTACTGATTATTAAAAATTGATTTAGACAGGTCAAAGATGAAGCAGGTATACGCCATCAATCAATATATGCACCCAAAAGTGGGTTACTTACTTTTAGGAAAGTATTGGTAGATTAGAAGATTAAAACAGAATTTTAAAATTCATATTTAATCAGCCACCTATGCCCGACTTCATTTACGATAAAAAAATATACTATAACCCTGTTGAGTTTGCCATGGATCGGATTGGTGGAACATGGAAGATGCCTATCCTGTGGCGCTTGCGTGATAAAACGCTACGATATAGTGACTTAAAAAAAGACTTACCTCACATTACACATAAAATGCTGAGCAGTGTGCTCCGCAGCCTGGAAAAAGAAGGATTTGTGACGCGCAAAGTATATGCAGTGGTTCCACCAAAAGTGGAGTACTCTATTACCAGTCGAGGATTAAAAGCTATCCCGATAATTGAGGTAATCAGAAAATATGGAACGGAATTGATGAAGGAGTTTGGAGTGAAAGAGAGTGAGCTAAAAAAGAAAAAAGCCTAGATTTAAACAGGTTATGAGTTTACAACAAAAACAATATTAAAAAATCTGAAAATCTCTGTCCTTCCTGCGGTTACAAAGAATACGCTTTTAACATGATAAAGATAATTCATCGTTTGGCCAATTTTTTGACTTTATGATATAAAATACGAATTAACTTTTTTGCTTCTTAATAAGATTGTGAGGTTTAATTCCCGATATAAAACAACAGTTTACACCAACTCCATCTTTGTGCTATGTTCAATTGGCGAACAGAGGGACTTTTCAACGGCTTACCGGCAAATTGTAGAGGCGATTAAAGTAATAATAATTGTCGATAGACCTGCTTTTATATAAATTGACAGATTCATTTCGGTAAAAATCATGTCAACGTCATCCAATGAAAATAATATTATAAGAGCACTTGAAAGCTCCAATAATATTATCATGTTCTCACTTGACAGAAATTACTGCTACACATCCTTTACCCGCTCTCATCAAATCACGATGAAAAAGTTATGGGATGCGGATATTCACGTGGGTGACAATATGCTTGAATTTTTACCTCAGCCAGACAAAGCCAAATCAAAAGCAAACTTTGATCGGGCGCTAGCCGGTGAGCGGTTTAGTATTGTTGAAGAATTTGGCGATAGAAAATTAATGCGCTCATTCTGGGAAGATCGCTATGATCCGATCATAGATGATAATGGTACGATAGCGGGAGTAGTGGTTTTCGTATTGGATGTGAGCAGCATGGTGCAAACCTCACGAACATTGCAGGATACTCAAACTACCTTGCGCCTTGCTTTGAGTGCCACGCGCACGGGTGTATGGGAGTGGCATATGCATGAAAACAAAGTATTCTGGTCTGACGAAATCTATGAGATTTTTAATTTTCCAAAAACTAGCGAGTTTGTCACTTTCGAAGAATATAAAAACTTCATTCATCCGGATGATCGCAAAGTTGTCGCTGAAATTCTTCAGGCAGCAATAGCGTTAAAAAAGGAATATCATGTAGAGCACCGTGTAAGACGCATTGACCATGCGGTACGATGGATTAAAGCGGTGGGTGTTGTATTTTATAATATTCAGGGTCAGCCGGAAAAAATGCTGGGAACCGTTCAGGATATTACAGAACGTAAACTGACAGAACAGGAAAAACGCGGCTGGCAAATTCGTTATGATTTAATTGTGAAGTCATCCGGGCAGATGGTATATGATTTCAATACCACCACCGGAAAAATTTTATGGACGGGCAGTACCCATGAAGTATTAGGATTTTCACATGAAGAAATGGGAGACATTAACCGCTGGAGCGAACTTATCCATCCGGACGACAAGGAACGCATTTTGGAAGAATTGGATCATGCACAAGATAATTTCTCCAAGTTTGAGGTTGTATATCGCTTCCGCCATCGAGACGGACATTATAAAATTGTGAGCGACCGCGGATTTTTTATACGCGATAACGACCCCACTGAAAATGTGCGTATGCTCGGTATCATGGAAGACATCTCTCGTGAAAAAGAGACTGAGCGTAACCTGATTGTAAAAAATGAAGAACTCACTAAAACCAACCAGGAACTGGATAGGTTTGTATATAGCGCCTCGCACGATTTGCGTGCTCCTATCGCTTCACTCCTTGGCTTAATTAAAGTAGTGCGACTTGAAAAATCGATGGAGAATATTGAGGTGCTTCTCAACATGCAGGAAAAAACGTTGCTGAAACTTGATACGTTCATTCGGGATATCGTAGACCACTCGCGCAACGCCCGAATGGCAATGGCACAACAAGTAATTGATTTTAATAAAGTAATTAATGAATCGTTTGAGCATTTTAATTTTCTGGATAACCTGAAAAATATAAATAAATCAATTGATGTTACTGAATCGTGTGAGTTTACTTCTGACCGTGGCCGCATTCAAATTATTCTCAACAACCTGATTTCAAACTCAATAAAATATATCGACCTTAAAAAGAACCAACCTTTCATTTCGATAAAGGTAGACGTAAATGCTCGTGAAGCCCGCATTATAGTAGAAGATAATGGTGAAGGAATACTACCGGAAATGCAAGGCCGGATATTTGATATGTTCGTGCGCGCTACTGAACATAGCTCAGGCTCAGGGCTGGGATTATATATCGTAAAAGAAGTGGTAGATAAACTGAATGGTAAAATTAACGTACACTCAGAATTTGGTAAGGGATCTGTCTTTACCGTTACCTTACCGAATCAACTCACCGAAGGCTAGTATAAAATAGGTCGATTCATTAAGAGCCTCGCTCATTCCACACCCAATACAATCCCTTCACATTCGTTTTCCATTCAGGCAAAATGATAACAATAAAAATCTCTTCAATTAACTCTATAAGCGTAACCACAGCAGTTGCATAAAATAAAGGATAATAAGGATGTTCAAATAAGAACATCGAACACAAAAATAATCCTTGCAAGATGGCCGCTGTTTTTGCCAGATAGGTATGAAAACTACTCATTTTTCCGTATCGGATGAATGCTGCAATGAGTTGCACAAAGAAGAAAAATAACGGGATAGCAAAAATCAACCACTCTTGCTTCAAAAACTCAAATCTGAATACCGCAAGTCCGATGATGGCTGCCAGAATAGTGAGGTCATCACCAATCGAATCGAGTTTAGCACCTAAGATGCTATTTGCTTTATACTTCCGGGCAAGATATCCATCAATGGCATCGGTAAAAAAACTTATTATTATCAACCATTTAAAAATATCAAGTCGGTTGAAATAAATGAACATCAGCAAAAATGGAAATGCTATAATGCGATATAGTGTAATCAGATTAACCAATTGTACCACACGACTGGCCTCGCGTAAATCTGAAAACCGTGAAATTTTCTTTGAGTCTTGCATCGCACCCTCAAGTTATGAAATGAAGTGATGTGCGGTATATTGATTTTGACTATTTTTAAAGAAGTATGACAGCAGAAAAACAGCGATTAATAGAAGACCGTGATCGTCTAAAAAACTGGCGGCAGTGGGGACCCTATCTTACCGACAGGCAATGGGGTACCGTGCGCGAAGATTACAGTGCCCATGGCGATGCCTGGAATTATATTAGCCACGATAAAGCACGCAGCAAGGCATACCGCTGGGGCGAAGAAGGTATAGCCGGAATTTCTGATGAGAATCAGCTGCTTTGCTTTTCATTGGCTGTGTGGAACAAAAAAGATCCGATACTCAAAGAGCGTTATTTTGGTCTTACCAATCCGGAAGGAAATCATGGTGAAGATGTAAAAGAACTTTATTACTACCTCGATTCCACCCCCACACATTCCTACATGCGCATGCTTTACAAGTATCCGCAAAATGAATTTCCCTATAGCCAATTGCTTGAAGTTACCAGCCGATTAGGAAAACAAGATCGCGAATTTGAATTGCTGGATACCGGGATTTTTAATGAGAATCGCTACTTCGATATTGAGGTAGCATATGCCAAAGCTGACACCAGCGATATTTTAATTGAGATTAAAATTACAAACAGAGGGCCGGTGGCAGCACCGATTGATGTATTTCCTACGATCTGGTTTCGCAACACCTGGGCGTGGGGTTATGATAATTACAAACCAGAATTATTTCTGGATGATAAGAATACCATTCGCATCAACCACCGTGATTTAGGAAGTTACTATTTATACTGCAATGAAAATGCAACGGGCCTCTTTTGTGAAAACGAAACCAACACGTGGCGATTATACGAACACTTTCAGGAAGGGTATTTCAAAGACGGAATAAACGATCATGTAATTTTTGATTATCCCGGTTCAGTTAATAAAGCTCAACAAGGAACAAAAGGTGCCTTTCGTATTGATTATGTGATAGACGCAGGCGCTACCCGTGTTTTGCAACTCAGACTTTCGTCACAGTTCAATGCAAAACCGTTTGCAGATTTTAATTCTGTTTTTAAGAAAAGAAAGCTCGAAGCCGATGAGTTTTATCATGGATTACAAGAGCGAAATAAAGATGCAGAAGCTTGCATGATTCAGCGGCAGGCATTAGCAGGAATGCTGTGGAGCAAGCAATTTTATTATTACGATTTAGATGTGTGGCTGCGGGGCGATCCCGCCATGCCTCCACCACCACCCGAACGAAAACATAAACGAAATCGAGAGTGGAATCATCACCATAGCGCGGATATCATCTCCATGCCCGACAAATGGGAGTATCCTTGGTATGCCGCCTGGGATCTTGCTTTTCATGCCATCCCAATTGCGATGGTCGATCCTGAGTTTGCCAAACACCAGATGCTGCTCCTTACCAAAGAATGGTACCTGCATCCCAACGGGCAACTACCTGCATATGAGTGGTCGTTCAGCGATGTGAATCCACCCGTGCATGCATGGGCCAGCTGGCGCATTTATAAAATCGATCGCAGACTGCAAGACGGAAAACCAGATCGCAAATTTCTTGAAGAAGTCTTTCATAAATTATTGCTCAACTTCACTTGGTGGGTAAATAAAAAAGATGAGCATGGCAACAATATTTTTCAGGGAGGATTTTTGGGCATGGATAACATTGGCGTGTTTGATCGCAGCAGTAATCATTTACCTACCGGAGGAATTATTGAACAATCAGATGGCACGAGCTGGATGGCCATGTTTACGCTCAATATGTTGCGCATTAGCCTGGAGCTAGCAAAAGAAAATTCAACCTATCAAAGTCTGGCTACGAAATTTTTCGAGCACTTCTTATATATCGCAGGTGCCATGGCCAATGTAAATAACGAAAGCGTAAACTTATGGGATGATGAAGATGAATTCTTCTATGATGTATTGCATTTGCCCAACAATGAGCGCATTAAAATGAAAGTGCGCTCGATGGTGGGCTTAATTCCACTCTTTGCAGTGGAAGTATTGGATGAAGAAATTTTTCAACAGATGCCGGAGTTCACCGCCCGCCTGGATTGGTTTTTACAAAATCGCCCCGATCTTGCCAGCCTGATTTCACGCTGGGGTGAGCGCGGCAAAAATCAACGTCACTTGCTTTCATTATTACGTGGCCATCGCATGAAGTGTCTGCTCAGACGGATGCTGGATACCAACGAATTTTTATCTCCTTATGGTGTGCGCGCATTATCAAAAATACATCAGCAACAACCCTATATATTATATGCCAACGGTTCTGAGTTTGCCGTGCGCTATCAACCGGGCGAAAGCGACTCGTATTTATTCGGGGGCAATTCTAACTGGCGCGGCCCCGTGTGGTTTCCGGTTAACTTTTTAATTATTGAATCGCTGCAGCGTTTTCATCATTATTATGGCGATGATTTTAAAATTGAACACCCCACAGGTTCAGGCAACATGCTCACGTTGCGCGAAATTGCAAGTGACCTGTCGCAGCGCATGATAAATCTTTTCAAAAAGGATGAATCCGGAAAGCGGCCTATCTATGAAAACAATGAATTACTTCAATCGAATCCACACTTCTGTGATCATCTTTTGTTTCATGAATATTTTGATGGTGATACGGGAAGAGGGTTAGGTGCCAATCATCAAACCGGGTGGACCGGACTGGTGGCAAAATTGATTCAACCTGCCTATCCGACAAGCAGCAAGAAGAAAATATAAATTACACTACTTTCTTATTGTATAAACCAACCAATTCACCAAAAGCAAGAATGTGTTCGCCCATCGCTTGCTCCAACTCTTTTTTGGTTGATGTGGAAGAAAGTGGAAGCAATGTATCCAGCGCATATACTTTAAAAAAATAACGGTGTGTTCCTGATGGCGGACAAGGACCACCCCATGCTATCCGACCAAAATCATTCACTCCTTGCTCTCCGGGAATACTATTCTCTTTGATATGATGTGTGATGGGAATATTCCAAACTACCCAATGCACCCAGGTTTTCCCAGGTGCGTCCGGATCATCCACAATCAATGCGAGGCTGTGTGACTTTTCAGGTATGCCGTCAATATCAAGAGGCGGATTAATATCTTTTCCTTCACAAGTATATTTTGAGGGAATAGGGTGGTTTGATTCGAACGCAGGACTTGTAATGCGCAACGGTTTATATTCCCGAATAATATCATTGGTATGCATACACTATGATTTAAGCTCTCTTGAATTGTGCATGATATCAATCACTGCTAAAATAACACCTACCATCATCAAGCTATAGCCAATTACTCTTAACCCACCCAAAAATATTCCAGCGATGACAAAAGCAAAGGCAAGTCCGGCAAGCCGCGACAGCCCTCTCTCCTTTCGGTTGTAGGAAAAAACCAAATCCAGTGCGATCGCTAACCCTGCAATCACTCCCAATGCCAGGTAAAATGATATTGTGTTCATAATTCCCTATTTTTTTGAAATAAGGATAAAGCTAAATTCACAGCGCTTAATCGTCAATGATGAAAATCATCAATCAAAAAATTGAGCTAAATAATTATCCATGTAATGAATCGTCTATTATTTATTCATCGAATTTTGCAACATAACAACTATCATAATATCCGGTTTGGCGGTTTTAATGATTGGTCGTTTATATTCCTTCAGAAAATTATCTATTCATGTTAACTTCATTTCTAAATTAAAATCATGACGCGACCATTTTTCTTCTTGTTACTTCTTGTCGTCATTTCATGCAAAGAAGAGACGCCATCGCCACAGGTTTCTTCACTTTACTTTCCGCCTATTGGAACTTCTACATGGGAAAGTGTTTCTCCAGCCTCCCTGGGATGGAATGAAACTGCATTGCCGGCATTGAGAACTTTTCTCACCGACAATAACACACGCGCGTTAATTGTATTAAAGGATGGAAAAATTGTGATTGAAGAATATTTTGGTAAACAACTGGTAAACACTTCGCTTGATTTCACTGCCACCAGCAATTGGTATTGGGCCTCAGCTGGAAAAACACTTACCTCGGCAGCGGTGGGCATAGCGGAGTCGCAGGGTAAATTAAATTTTGATAGTAAGTCATCAGATTATTTAGGTGCAGGCTGGACTAGCCTCACCACTGCGCAGGAAAATAAAATCACGGTGCGCCACCAACTTACCATGACTACCGGATTAGATGATAATGTTGCCAATCGCGATTGCACAGAGCCTGCATGTTTACTTTACAAGGCTGATCCCGGCACACGCTGGGCATATCATAATGCTCCTTATACATTGCTGGACAAAGTGATCACGAATGCCACCGGCCAAACACTCAATAACTATGTAAGCACAAACATACTTTCAATAACCGGGATGGATGGTTCATTTATAAAAACCGGAGATAACAATGTGTTTTACAGTACGCCACGATCCATGGCACGTTATGGATTGTTGTTATTAAATAAAGGCAAGTGGAACAATGCTCAGGTAATTC
>JALOMN010000388.1 GCA_025455445.1 Cyclobacteriaceae bacterium | reverse complement strand
ATTGAGATGCAGGGCTTTCCTTCGTTATTCGGATATCAGGATTTTTTGGGTAATAAATTCAAAAAGCACTACCAGTTACCTGATAACCTTGATTTTCATTTTGGTGGCAGCTCAGAAATTTATTGGCAGCGATTAAAAAAGGAAATTGTGGGAAAGCATGATCCCGCCAATGTGATTTTGCTTGAAATCGATCCGATGAAGCAAAATACCGCCATCGATTTTCTGGTTACGAAACGTTACCTGGGTATAGAACCGGTTCACTTAGGTGATATCATAATCCGAAATAGAAAACTTTTTTATCTTAATGAGGGTATTGAAATTCCGATTCATCGTATCTATAACCGTGTAATATTTGATGAGTTGATTGCAAAAACGGATCTTAAAACGAGTTTCCATTTAACAGAAGATGTAGATGTAGAGTGGGCCGGGCATCCCAACTGGTTTTTCTATATCAGTAAATACACCATGCCATTTCTGCAAAGCGATTCAGTGCCCGAATGCAAGTTCTTAAGTGACTATACTACGTTCCCTGCTGATTTGGAAAATTATGTACTGAAGCCTTTATTTTCTTTTTCAGGAACAGGTGTGATATTTCATGTAACGGAAGAAGACATTGCACGCATTCCATATAATGAGCGTAAAAATTTCTTACTGCAACGAAAAGTACATTATCAACCGGTAATACAAGCTCCCGATGGATTAGTGAAAGCAGAAATTCGCTTACTGTTTTTATGGGAAGACGGTGAGCCCCGGCCTAAACTAATCACTAACCTTGCCCGCATGAGTCGCGGGGATATGATCGGTGTAAAATACAATAAAGACAAAACCTGGGTAGGTGGTACGGTCTGTTTTTTTGAAGTATAATGTCTAGCCATCATATTGTACGCGAAAATCAGGAGCCAGCACTGCTGATTATGGATGCTCAGGCAATTTCATTTGAAAAAATTCAGGAACTGCTGGAGTGGATGCCCACCGTTATAGTGCACTATACTGAAGTTGAAAAAGTATTAGGTTGGGGAATTAAAGTAGATGTGGTAATTGTGCCGGTTAGCGAATTGGAGAATTGGCGTAATAAATTAATTGATCAGGCGCCCGTTAAATTAATCACATTCAATCCGACTGATGATCCGTTGGCTACAGCATTTTATTATATGAATGCGACTAAGGCATCGGGTGTGAATGTGCTTTTAAAGCAGAAATCCGATTTAAATAATATTGAAACATTCTCGCAGCTTGATATGGAAGCATTTATTGCGAATCAGCGATGGTGTCTGATAAAAGGCGGGCATGTTGAAAAATGGTATCCTGCCGGCACCGTTCTTTATATTTATCCGCAAGATTTAGCACTACAAGAAGTGCAGTTTACTTCAGGTAGCATGAGGGTTTCAAAAGATGGAATTGTAAGTATGAGAGCTGCGCAGTCATTTTGGTTAGGCGAGAACTTATAAAAAGAGTGCTAACCAGGAATGTGACGAACCAATAACTCGTGATTAACTTTTTCGATAGGATGTGGCGTTTCGGGCAACAGAATAAATTTGCCGAAAGGCAACCATTGTGCTACACATTTTGAATAATTCAAATCTGCCATGTCATCCTGATCTCCTAATAGTATCGTGACGGGTTGAATTATTGATTTTAGTATTTCTGAAGTTAATAATGGTTTTTCTCCAAGCGCCTGCATCATTTGCCCTGTTTTGTGTACGAGTTCTTTCCAATCATTGGGTGCATGGCGGTGTTGAAGTATTCTGGCAAATGCGGGTACTTTTGTTTCAATTATTTCCGGGTTTAGTTTTTTTATTTCACGGACCGCAGATTCAGGAGACCAGTCGAATTTAGTACCTAATGTGATGATTCGATTTACAAAAGTGGGATGTTGATAAGCTAACCACATAGCCACATAACCACCCATGCTATAACCTACTATTTCCACCTGATTCAGTTCTTTCTTTTTCAGATAATTCAGAACGTCATTTGCGAAAATCTCAATGCCAAAACCTTCTTGTGAATAGGGCTCGCCACTATGTCCTGAGAAATTGAGTACATGTACTGTTCGATTATTTTTTTCAAGTAAATCTTTCAATGGCTCCAATTGTGATTTAGACCCCAAAGCGCCATGCAAGAGTAGAACAGGTATCATAGGCTGGCAGTTACGATGCGATCCTTGCTATCCAGATCTTTAATAATTTGGGTGTGTTTAAAACCAAGTACATCAAAAATATTTTTTACCTCATTTCCATAGCGCTGATTAATTTCTACCCAAACAGAACCACCTGGTAAAAGTGCGCTTTTACTCTTAAGTGCGATGGCTTTGTAAAAAGCAAGGGGATCCTGCTCTGGCGCAAATAATGCGAGGTGTGGCTCATGCTCCACCACATTCCGATTCATACTGACTTTTTCATCCACCGCTATGTAAGGGGGATTGCTTACAATTAGATCAAACTTAGTTTCGATTTCATCTTTCAAAATGTCACTCTTTTGAAAGCGAATGGCAGCATGCAAGTGGTCTGCATTTTGGTGTGCACATGCGAGCGCGCCTTCACTTATATCCATTGCAGTAACTTTGCTTTCCGGAATTTCCAGGGCAAGTGTTATTGCAATGCACCCACTGCCGGTGCCGATATCTAAAATTTGAAGATTATTTTGAGATGGTTTCGCTCGCTTGATTACTTCATGCACCAACAATTCAGTTTCCGGGCGAGGTATAAGCACGGAAGTATTCACCTGAAACCAACGACCATAAAACTGAGCGGTGCCTAATATATATTGAATGGGCTCATGATGATTTAGTCGTTCGATCGCATTGTATAGTTCGTTAGGAGTAGCATTCATTATTGATTTACCACTCAGGATATCCGTTTTTGTTAAGTGAAGTTTTTTTTCGAGAAGCAGGTAAATAAGGCTTTGAATCTCGCCTCTATCTTCGGGCAGGGTAACTTTGTTAACAAGATCCTGAAAAAGTTCTTTGGAATTGGTCATTGTGAAAATGATCTTTGCAATGTTAACAATTCCGCAT
>JALOMN010000387.1 GCA_025455445.1 Cyclobacteriaceae bacterium | reverse complement strand
AAATCCCACGAAAGTGTATTAAAATATCCGGCCCTTTCTCATCAAAGTGTGGCCGTGTTTTCGTTTGGAAAAACCTTTCATGCAACAGGCTGGAAGGTGGGCTATGCGGTGGCGCCCGAATACCTTACTAATGAGATTCGCAAGGCGCACCAATTTATTACCTTCAGTGTAAACACACCTGTGCAATTGGCATTGGCCGCATTTCTTGGAAACCCTGAAAACTTTCTCCACCTCGGAAAATTTTATCAGCAAAAGCGCGATTTCTTTTTGGAGCAAATCAAAGGATCTTCATTTCAACCACTTCCTTGTTTTGGCAGCTATTTCCAATTGTTATCCTATGAATCGGCTTCCAGGCGTTCTGAAATGGAAATGGCTGAATGGATGACCAAAGAACTTAAATTGGCAACTATTCCGGTTTCCGCATTCTACCAGGATAAAGCTGACCACAAGCTGTTACGATTTTGCTTTGCCAAAGGCGAAGAAACACTCGAAAAGGCTGGCAAAATCCTGCGAAAACTTTAACAGGTTTTATTTAGGAAGGGGTTCAATTTTTGCCCGCGTATTGCTTTCTTTGCAGTCCGTTTACGGAACTTATGCAGGACTTAAAAATCACCATCATTCAGGCAGATCTTCATTGGGAGGACATTGGAGCCAATCTGGCCATGTTTGAAGAAAAAATATGGCAGATAGGTGAGCCAACGGATGTGATCGTGTTGCCCGAAATGTTTACCACCGGCTTTACCATGAAGGCCGAAAAACTGGCTGAGCACATGAATATGCGTACGTTTAAGTGGATGAGGCAGATGGCAGACCAAACCGGGGCGCTGATTCTGGGTAGTTTCATTGCCAATGTACATGAGCGATATTACAACCGTCTTCTATGGATGGAACCGGGCGGTAATTTCAAAACCTACGACAAGCGTCATCTTTTTCGCATGGCCGAAGAAAACCAGGTATATACTCCGGGCGAAAGCATGTTGATTGGTCATTGGAAGGGATGGAGAATTTGCCCGCTTGTGTGTTATGATCTGCGTTTTCCTGTGTGGAGCCGAAATCGCTGGAATCCCTCGTTGAAAAAAGCTTCGTACGATTTATTGGTATATGTAGCCAACTGGCCAATGGTGAGGTCTTCTGCCTGGGAAACGCTCTTAAAAGCGCGCGCCATTGAAAACCTGAGTTATGCGGTCGGTGTGAATCGCGTAGGTATTGATGGCAATGGTATCGAATATAACGGTCATTCTGCTTTTATTGGTCCTAAGGGTGATTCCTTCTTTTCAGTAGAAAGTGTGGAGGCTATAAAAACATTGTCGCTCAATGCCCATGCCTTGCAGTCGTATCGCGATAAATTTCCGGCCTTTTTAGATGCCGATGACTTTACAATTGAAATGGAAGAATATGAAGAACGCGACCATATTCAGGGTTTAAGCTAAAGCAAACTCACGTATTTTTTCTTTAATTTTTTCAACATCATTTTCTTTTATGAAGCGGTCTGAAAGACTTTGCAACAGCCTTTCGGTTTGATCGTGATTTCCGGAAAGTATTACTGCATACAGTTGGTGTTCATTGCGTAATAAGTGATTCAATACTTTTAATGTTGGGCCAAAAGGTTCTTCGGGGTCTGCTTTTAGTAAAACAAATATTTTATCAGTCTCTGTGGTTAGCCTGATAACCAAATCGGCAATTGTACTTTCAGATTGATTATCCATCTCAGCACCAATCAAACCGCTTGAAAGAGAAGAAGCAAACGATAGCAATGGTTTCTCATAAGAAGATGCCTGCCAGTGGCGCAGTTCAAGTTGCAAAAACAATTTTAGTTTTTCTTTCATGCCAGACAGCAAAGTTCGTGTTTCGATTGGCTGTTTACGCATAATTGCTGCATTTTTGCAGCCTAATTTTGCACCAATGAACCCTAAAAAAATCTCCCGCGCCCTCGTTTCTGTATTTTACAAAGACAACCTCGAACCCATCATTCATTTGTTGGCGAAACACGGAGTAGAGTTCGTTTCCACCGGAGGTACTCAGGAGTTTATTGAAAAGCTGGGTTATCCTGTTATACCGGTAGAAAAGTTAACCGGTTATCCATCTATTTTTGGTGGAAGAGTAAAGACATTGCATCCTGCAGTATTTGGCGGCATTTTATATCGCAGGGACGATTCCGGAGACCTGAAACAAGCCAGTGATTTTAATATTGGAGCAATTGATTTGGTGATTGTGGATTTATATCCCTTTGAAGAAACCGTTGCAAAGGGTGGAACGGAAGAAGAAATTGTAGAAAAGATTGACATCGGTGGAATTTCACTTATCCGCGCAGCGGCCAAGAATTTTCAGGATGTGCTCATTGTCTCTGCCCGTGCACAATACCAGGAATTGCTGGAATTACTCCAGGCAAAAAACGCATCATCTGATCTGAATGACCGAAAGCGATTTGCAGCAAAGGCATTTGATGTTACTTCACATTACGACACCGCTATTTTTAATTACTTCAATCAAGAACAAGCCATACCCAGTTTAAAAGTAAGTGTGCAAAAAGGCAAAGTGTTGCGTTATGGCGAAAACCCACATCAGAAAGGGGTGTTCTACGGAGACTTGGAAAGCTTATTTGATCAACTCAACGGCAAAGAACTTTCTTACAATAACCTGGTAGATGTTGACGCTGCAGTAAATCTGGTAAAGGAATTTGATGGTGAAACAGCTTTTGTAATTATAAAACATACTAACGCTTGCGGAGTAGCCACCGCAGCAGATGTGAAGCAGGCCTATCTGAAGGCCTTTCAGGCCGATACAGTTTCTGCTTTTGGGGGTGTGCTGGCGAGCAATAAGCCTATCGACAATGCTGCCGCAGAGGAAATTAATAAACTATTTTTTGAGATTTTAGTAGCCCCAGGCTTTGAGCCTGCTGCACTCGATCTGCTGAAATCGAAAAAAAATCGGATCATTCTTCAGCAAAAGCAGCCGCTCCATGCTATCAAGCAATTCAAAAGTTTGCTCAATGGAGTACTTGAACAGGATCTCGA
>JALOMN010000386.1 GCA_025455445.1 Cyclobacteriaceae bacterium | reverse complement strand
ATCATCCGCCTAAAGCCATTAGTCATCTGAAATTTTTCCTCCCAAATGTTTTTCCAATTGATGCGAACATTCTTTTGTGTCATTAAAAGCAGATCCAGGCCTACATCAGATTGCACTTCGGGCATTGCGGGAAGATCAGATTTAATCGATAAATAGTGTGTTATGGGTACCTGGTTAACAAGATTATTTTTGAAACGCTTGTTTACTACAGATACCACATATTCACCGGGCACCGGATTACCCAATTGATTTTTAACACTCACCTGCAGATTAATCAATTCACGTGTATCATATACCGATTTCTCTTTTCGTATTTCTGTTTTAATTTCCTGCGTGCTATTGCTTGCAAAAAGTCTTTCTGCTATTACTTCACCACGTTCATTAAAAATTGTAGCATAACACAAGCCGGGTGGCAATTCCTGCTGTGGAAACTGGACTGAAAGCATTTCCTTATCCCCAAATTTTAATGGCGCAGTGAAATAAATTTCAGAGCGGGATGTGATCACCATCCACAAGTTTTCATTTTTAAGTTTTGAGTCGCTGGGAATCCGCACATCCAGTTTCGCAGGGATCACATCCTGAAATAATTGTAGCGCTACACCTTCGCGCAAACTCATTGGCAATTGTGTTTTGCCTTTAACTCCACTAAAATCCGTTTCAGCATAATATTGTTTGTCGGCCAAAGGCGTAAAAGTAAACTGTCCTAATCCTTCTTCATTCACATTACACAGAGCAACTTGTTCTCCATTTGCATCAACAATACGAAAAGTTGAAACACCTGGCGTGGCAATTACTGCTACCCGATTGCTTACAGATGAGATTAAATTACCCCCTTCTGCATAAAATTTTACTGTAGGATTATTGCTTGCTTTCGAAGCTTCCAGTTCGTTGCGTTCCACCAGCATGAAGTCTTGCTTAAAATAAAGTTGTGGACTGAAGTTTTTCATCCAATCACTAAATGCTACCCATTGATAAATGCCAGCCTTTAGATCACCCGGAATGGCAACCTGATTAGCTCCGACTCCCTCTTTGATGCTCACATTTTGAAAAAATATAATCTTGCCATTTTGATCTACCAGTTGCAGGCGTATAATCTGTCTGCCTGCCAAAGGGGTAAGATCTTCGGTAAGAAAGCGAGCTGAGAAATAAGCGGTATCGCCTGGCACATAAACATCTTGATTAAATATCAGAAACAGTTTAACCTGAGGAGCCTGTTTTTTAAATTGCTGCATCTTTCCCGTAAGCAGTTGTACAAACTCAATCTGCGGCACCGTAAATGCTGTAATCAAAAAAATTCCTGCCAGTGCAATCACATATCTTATTCTCATTGCCAGAACGATGGTTTTTGATTTGAACTGTTTGTGAAAAATAAACAAGGTGCTGCAAGCGTATCGATGGGTGGCACTTGATAAGGCACATCGGTGCGATCAATGAAAATTGATTTTTTATTGATTCCAGCAGCCCAGAAAATTCCAAGCACTTCTTCTGTTGAATTAAGGGCCTTTACATTTCCTTGTAATTTTCCGGAAGGAGGCTGGAAGATATTACTCACTCCCAATTTTTGTGCTCTTACTAATTTCCAGAATCGATAGGTGTCGGGTGTCAAGCTTAGCTCCTGCACCTCTACATGAATTTTATCATACAAAGTTCTGCGGTTAGCATCTACAAACCCAACCTCTTTGCCAATGAAAAGATCATTGGTGGTAAATTGTTCATCGGTGATTGAAGGTATTTGATCATATACATTTACCCAGCAATCGCAGCAAGTGCACTCGTTCACCTTTACCAATCTACCATCTTGATTAATGTAACCACTGCAGGGAAAAGGGGCAGGAACAAATCCGGCTTCCGTTCTGATCGTTCGCGTTTCCGGAAAAGTTTTTACCTGATAAGTTGCAATCATACGCAGTCTCACCAAGTCCTCAACATCAGGAATTCCGGTGGCATCAGCATAAATAGTAAAACCATCACCCTCATCCAGTTTGCCTTCTATATTAGCATCTACATATTCATAATTGATTGCAGTGACTTCCCCAACTGGTTTGATTAAGTCAGGCTCTGACTGATATTGCTTATTATCAATGGTGGTAATTTCCACATAATAACTTCTGCCAATAACACCTTGTATACCGCTTTCAGCAGAAACGTACACTCCGGGTTCTGTTTCGGTTAACAGTTCAGAATTTCCCTGATCATCTTTAATAAACACTTTGGCAAATCGCTCAGGAATCAGCCGATCAAGATCTGCTTCATCCAGTGGGCGTGAGCGATACATTCTCACAGTATAAGGACCCGGTTCGTTGGTGATATAACCATCTACCACAATCTGATATTGAAATGGAGGAATATCAATGTCTGCGGGATCCACACACGCACCAAAAAAAAGCAACCCCAGTACGATATAATTGAAAAACCTCATTACTTAAAATTTAAACGAATAACTTAAAGATGGAAGTATAGTGCCGATAATTGAAAGTTGGTATGGCCTTAAAAAACCATTGCCATCATCTTCAAAAAATACGGTGTACGGATTTCTGCGTGCATATAAATTATAGAATGAAAGTGCCCAGGTGCCATCCCAAAACTTCTTGCGTTTGTGATTTCCTTCCAGGATAAACGCTATGTCTAATCGATGATAATCCGGAATACGATATTGATTGCGTTCGGAGAAATTCGCCACCTTGATGTAATCCACCAGGTAACCAGAAAGTGGTGTCGTTACCGGGCGCCCCGAATGATATGTCCAATTTCCGGTAAAATAGTAACGTCTGGAGATATTGTATTTCCACACCAGATTTACAATATGAGGCTGATCAAAGTTGGATGAATAGGTATTTCCATTATTGATGCGTTCTTCCGGAAAATCACCATTGATGGTGCGTAATGAACGAGAATAGGTGTAATTGATTGAGCCGGTCAGCCTTCCGGAATTTTTTGAAATGGAAGTCTCGATACCATACGCCTCACCTTTGCCTTGAAGTAAATCCGTTTCGATGTGATCATTTAAAATTAACTGT
>JALOMN010000385.1 GCA_025455445.1 Cyclobacteriaceae bacterium | reverse complement strand
TAAATAATGCACTTGAAAAAAATAGAAAGGTAATTAGTTTAAGAGATTCGGGTGATGAGGTTATTGAAGATGCTTCTGTTTTGATTTCTGGTAGGAATACGTCAGACATTTATTCTGAAGGAGCAACTGCATTTGCTGATTTTGAAAGATTGTATGCTGGAATATTATGGGCCGGTTTAGGAAAAGAGAGAGACCTCAACATTAATATATCTGCCGGAAGAAATTTTTTTCAACTCAATGATGCCTTTTTGATTTCACGCATCAGTGGCTCTGCCAATGCCGGGGCACGCGGAAATGTATACTTGAGTTCGCGCACGGCATTTGAAAAAACCCTGCTTGCCAGTATTTCAAAGCAAAACTGGCATGCTTCCTTTTTCTTTTTAGAACCCGCTGAACTCGCTAAAACAAATCAATCAAACATCAATATAACTGGTGGTTCACTCGATTGGCATAAAAATCCACACTATGAAATAGGTGTTACCTACCTCACCATTAGCAACGGCAGGGGATTTTATGCAATTCCTGAAGGACGAATCGAAAAAAGGGGGATGTACATCATTAATCCCAAAGTATGGCTGAAGCGAATTGGCGGCACCGGTGCCTATCTGAAATCGGAATACGCCTACCAATCCCACCGCACGGCCGATATGAAAAGTCAAGGCTGGTATATCGGTGGAGGTTATGAAACTTCCTGGAAATGGAAACCCAACTTTTATTACCGCTATGCACACCTTTCTGGTGATGATGAATCAACGGTTACCTATGAACGATTTGACCCGTTACTTACCGGTGGCCTGGGTCTTTGGGTACAAGGGATCAATAACCGGAAAGTGATAGGTAACGGAAACATCATTTCACATCGGGTACAGGTACAAACGTATTTCAGTAAGAAATGGGATGTGTCATTGGATTACTTCTTCCTTCAGTCGGATGAATTGCTCAACCTGGGAGGGCTTGCCCCGATCAAGAATCTGGAAAGCAATAAACTTGGTCAGGAGGTAACGCTGAGTACCCGATACTTCCTTAGCTCCCATTTTATGCTGCTCGGAATTTTTTCTCATGCCATTCGCGGAGAAGCTATTCGAAAAGCTTTTAGCAACCCAACCTATGACTGGACTTCCTTTCAACTAGCCATATTCATGTTCTATTAATCATTAAAAATCATATTCATGCTACTCACTGAAATCAAAAAAGGCGCTGCCATCAACGGTGTTGCCAATGCCGTAATCAATGGAATTATTAACTGGTTTCTCCTGGACAAAACGCAGCCCACTGTTCTTTTAACGGATGACCATATTTCTTCCACCGCACATACAGTATTTGCCGGTGCAGTTCCATTAGCTGTATCCCTGGCTTTCATCCTTACCTCCATCGCATTTTTTCAAACCAAGACGCAAATTAAGCCACCCTATTTTCCAACCGTTTTTGGTAAGGCCCTTAAGCACAGCGTTTACGCATTTGGCCTGGTTACCATCTTCGCCATTTTACTCCATCGCTTCGCAGGCAGCATCGAAGTAAACTTACCTGTAGCCGCCATTATCGCAGGGATTATCGCAGGAATTGTTGCTGCCATTGTTGATTATGAGACCAAGAAAACGTTGTTGGTGGGTAATTAATCATGTTCCATTTTTTATATCATAATTTAATCTATGCCAACATGGTAATAAAGAGCATTGTGGTTGCGTGTATAACGTTGATGTTAAACTTTACTATTCTGGAAGTGTTGGCCCAGGAGCGACCGGATAACCCTTCCAGTCCATTACTTAATAAGGGTATTCTTTTCTTTGGATTAAGTGGAGGCGGAAGCTTGCGTGAAAGTGAGAATGAGGATCTACTCATTGTGAAAATTCAGGAACAAAAGAAAAGCGGCTTCAATGTATTACTTTCTGGAGGGTACATGATCAAGAATGATCTGGCTTTGGGCGGAGCCATTCGATACGATGTTTCACGGCTGAGCAAGATTACGGAAGATACTGACGATATTGTGTCCGAAGTCCGTGAGGCAGGATCCATTTTGACCAGTTCAGTTTACCTGAAGTACTTCATTCCACTAACGCCAAGCAAGCGGATCAACCTCTATAACATTGCGGGTATTGCCTGGGTGGCTGATCGCTTGACCAATGAAACTTTTAGTCAGTCTATTCTCACCCGAACCTACATCTCCAAGAATACAGTTCAATTGGGTTTCAGTCCGGGTATTCAGGTGTTCATCATTAATGGGTTTGCAACGGAATTAGGCGTTAATGTGGCCGGACTTTCCGGAAGTCGCAAAATGGTGACCATAAACGGTACGCCCGAATCGTCAGTCAATACATTTGATGTAGATCTGAAAATTAATTTACTGTCTGTCAATATTAGCTTTTACTACTACTTCCCCATCTAAAAGTAATTTGACTATGAAAATTAGAAATGATATCCACTTGACTGTTATTGTGTTCCTCTGCTGTGCAGCTTGTGTGCAAGAAGATCATTTTGGCAAATCCCAAGAAAAACGAATTCTAGCCTTTGCTTTAGAAGGACAAACGGGAAATACCACCATTAATGAGGCAACAAAAACAATCTCTGTCACAGTAGGAGCAAACGCACCTATCGCTGAATTAAAGACAACCGAAATTATCACCTCAACATTTTCAACTGCTTCACCCGGAGTTGGTATTGCTCAAGATTTTTCGGTAGCCGTTACTTATACAGTAACTGCTGAAGATGGTTCAACAGCTGACTATTCAGTAATCGTAAGTCAGGAGGGATCTGAACCGCAATTAGAAAATTCTTCCTTTGATTCCTGGTATACCACACCCAAAGGCTACAACGAACCCGGGAAAGATATAAATTCCATCTGGGCTACAGGTAATGCCGGAACTATAACACTTGGTGAAGCCAATGTAAATCCGCTGTTAATACGAGGCGAAGACCGTGCCGCCAAATTGGTCACCCTGGATCTGGGCAGTGTAGCAGGGCTTATCGGTCAGCGTATGGCAGCAGGGTCCTTGTTTACAGGCAAATTTGAATTGGACATCGCCAA
>JALOMN010000048.1 GCA_025455445.1 Cyclobacteriaceae bacterium | reverse complement strand
ATTGATACCAATATTGTCATTGCACTTTTTGCTGATGAGTCAACCATCCGTACGCATTTTAATGAAGACATTGAAGTTTTTACTCCAGTTATTGTTATTGGCGAGTTATATTACGGAGCTTATAAATCATTTTTAATAGATAAGAATACCTCACGTATTAAAGAATTTACTTCTAATAGTGTAGTATTATTTTGCGATGAAAATACAGCTCAATGGTATGGAAAAATAAAAGATGATTTTACCTCACATCCCGGACCAATGGAATTATTACCAATCAAATACACACCTCCGCGCAAATAGGCATGCGAAGCAATAAAACAATCCGGGCCAATGATTACCGGGGCTTTCATAATCACATTAGGTTCAATGCGCGCACTTACGTGGATGGCGATGCCATTCTCCACCTTATACTCTTTACCCAATGACAAAATAATTAAAGATAGTATCTCCGGGCATTTAATGGTGAGTTGCCAGGGCATATAGGAAGACAATTCTGATTGCTGTAAACTTTTCTCAAAGCTTTGAATGAATAACGACCAATCAAATTTTGAGTGAGCCATGCTTACATTTTTTCAGGTACCTGGATGCCTAATAAACTCATGGACTTTTTAAGTAAGTCAGCCACCGCTTTTGATAGTGCCACACGGAATTTCAATTTGGCAGGATCAGCTTCATTGAAAATCGGAATGGATTGGTAGAATTGGTTGTACTCTTTTGCCAGATCGTAGGTGAAGTTTGCAATTACAGCCGGAGAATATTCACGCGCTGCTTCCTGTAATTTGTTTGTATAGTTATTCAACTGAAAAATCAACTCACGCTCTGCAGGCTCCAATGCAATTATATTTTCAACAGCAGGAGAAATATTCATCGATGCTGCCTTGCGCAGAATGGAGCGAATGCGTGCATGTGTATATTGGATGAACGGACCTGTATGACCTTGCAATTGAATCGACTCATTCGGATCGAACAACATTCGTTTTTTAGGATCTACTTTCAACAAGAAAAATTTCAAGGCACCCAGACCAATCATTTCAGCCAGTGCTTTAATTTCTTCTTCACTTGAATCTTCAATCTTACCTAATTCACGTGTTTGCTTCTCCGCATCATCTACCATTTCCTGCATCAGATCATCTGCATCTACCACGGTGCCTTCGCGACTTTTCATTTTACCGGAAGGTAAATCTACCATGCCGTAAGAAAGATGATAGCATTTCTCTGCCCACGCAAAACCTAACTTTTTCAGAATCTGAAAAAGCACTTTAAAGTGATACTCCTGCTCATTACCTACCGTATAAACCTGACCCTCAATTTTTGGAAAATCCAGAAAACGCAATATCGCTGTGCCTATGTCTTGCGTCATATACACCGAAGTGCCATCCGAACGCAATAACACTTTTTGATCTAATCCTTCCGCGGTAAGATCCACCCAAACTGAACCATCTTCTTTCTTGAAAAACACACCGCGTTCTAATCCACGCAGCACCTCGTCTTTTCCTAATAAATAAGTATTTGATTCATAATATAACTTCTCGAAGTCAACACCCATTCGCTTATAGGTAGCATCAAAGCCTTCATAAACCCAACTGTTCATAGTCTTCCACAAAGAATAAATTTCTTCATCCTTTGCTTCCCACCTCTGCAACATTTCCACTGCCAGTTTCATGATGGGTGCCTTCTTCTCTGCATCTGCTTCGGGCACACCCTGTGCAATCAACTCCTGAACCTGAGCTTTGTAGTTTCTATCAAACTCTACGTAATATTTTCCTACCAGCTTATCACCTTTCACACCGGCACGATCAGGTGTTTCACCATTACCATATAGTTGCCACGCGGCCATCGACTTGCAAATGTGAATGCCGCGGTCGTTGATGATTTGTACTTTGTGTACTTTATAACCGTTCGCTTTAAAAATCTCGGCTACGGAATATCCTAAGAAATTATTACGCAAATGTCCGAGGTGCAAAGGCTTGTTCGTATTAGGTGAAGAATACTCCACCATCATCTCTTTCCCATTGGCTGGTAGCGATCCATACTTCGGATTAGAAAATACAGATTCGAATACGGAAGCCCATACAGAGTCGGCAATCACCAGGTTCAAAAAACCTTTCACCACATTATAACGCGTCACGATTCCTGAATTAGCAATAAGATGTTCGCCAATCAATCGCGCTGTTTCTTCCGGGCCTTTGCGGGAAAGTTTTGTGAGCGGAAAACAGACCACTGTATGAGAACCTTCAAACTCTTTATTGGTAGGTTGCAGTTGTACTTGTTCTACCGATTGATTAAACAATGTAGCAACTGCTTTCTGGATTTCGGTACGAAGGGTGAGATCTAAATTCATAAGAGACATAAGTTGCAAGACGTAAGTAGCAAGATTCAATTTATCTTAAATCTTACTACTTATTTCTTACGTCTGAAAATTACATATCAAGAATATAAGCAAACATCAAAGGCGCCACGATGGTCGCATCGCTCTCCACAATAAACTTAGGTGTATCAATGCTGAGTTTACCCCAGGTAATTTTTTCATTGGGCACAGCGCCTGAGTAAGATCCATAACTGGTAGTGCTATCGCTTATCTGGCAGAAGTAACTCCAGAATGGAACACCATCACGCTCTAAATCCTGGTGCAACATGGGTACTACACAAATCGGGAAGTCACCGGCAATACCGCCACCAATCTGAAAGAAACCGATTCCATGTTCACCCGCATTATTTGTATACCAGTCAGCAAGCCACACCATGTATTCAATACCGCTCTTCATGGTTGATGCTTTCAATTCACCCGTTAAAACATACGATGCAAAAATGTTACCCATAGTTGAGTCTTCCCATCCCGGCACCACCATTGGCATGTTGCGCTCTGCCGCAGCAATCATCCACGAGTTTTTCGGATCGATTTCATAATACTGTTTTAGATCACCGCTGTTAATCATCCGGAACATAAATTCGTGTGGGAATAATCGCTCGCCTTTATCTTCTGCATCTTTCCACACTTTAAATAAGTGAGCCTGCAGTCTGCGGAACGCTTCTTCTTCGGGAATGCAGGTATCAGTCACACGGTTTAAATGATTCTGTAATAAATCCCACTCCTGCTCAGGAGTTAAATCGCGGTAATTAGGTATGCGTCTGTAATGTGAGTGAGCCACCAGGTTCATGATATCCTCTTCAAGGTTTGCACCGGTGCAGGAAATAATATGCACTTTATTTTGCCGAATCATTTCCGCAAAGCTTATACCCAACTCGCCCGTACTCATGGCACCAGCCAGCGACACCAACATTTTTTTGCCATCGGCAATATGTTTTTTATAAGCTTTGGCTGCATCTACCAGAGCAGCGGCATTGAAATGAAGATAGTTTTTTTCAATAAATGTTGAAATCGGTCTGTTTTGGCTCATGACTCATTAAAATTTGTTGCGAAAATACGCAATCAATCCTGCAGGACAAGGATTAATTTGATAACGGATTTTAATGATTGCGAACATTGAATACTTGATAGTATCCCTATAAGGATCAATCGGGAATCTGGAATCAAGAATCTTGAATTCTAAAATGTTAAGCCTAGTTTACTCTGCCATTACCGGACGCCCCATAATCGATTTGGCCGATGCTTCCATTATTTCAAAGGCGCTTTCGGCCATACGATTTTCGGTATCCAGCGTAGGATTCACCTCCACAATTTCCCATGCACATACTTTAGGATCTTTGCAAAGTTCAGAATTTAATACTTTGGCTTCTTCCACGGTGAGTCCGTTCGGTACCGGGGTGCCCGTGCCGGTGGAGAATCGGCTATCAATACTATCCACGTCAAATGACACATAAATCAAATCACAATGATCAAGCATTTGCAATGCCTTGTGAGCCACCTGTGCGGCTCCAGCTTTCTTGACATCTTCTACTTCTATGAAGTTGATGTTGTTTTTATTGATAAGGTAATTCTCCGGTTTTTCTAAATCACGCACCGCGATGTATACAAGATCTTCCGTGAATATTTTCGGTCCCTGCATGCCCACGTTTTTAATCTGTTCCCAATAGTCAAGGGTTTCTCCGCGTGGGTCATTTACCTTACACTCCAGGTTATCAAAACCAAAAGCCATTGCCAGCGGCATACCATGCATATTGCCCGATGGGGTAGTGAATGGGGTGTGAATATCCGCATGGGCATCAATCCAAATTACGCCTAACCTTTTTTTGGGAAATGCCTTTTTAATACCTGCAATCGTGCCGTAAGCGGTGGAATGATCTCCGGCCATAATGAGCGGGAAAAAATCGTCAAATATCTGTTCATACACTTCCAGGCAAACGCGCTCTTCCATAATCAATACGCCATCGATAAATTTGGCGTGTGCATGTTCCGCACCATCAAACAGTAATTCGTTAACATTTTCAACTTCTATCGAATCAAATCGTCTGAATAAATCTGATTTTAGATCCAGGCTGGCAATTTTCATAGCTTCTACGCCCAAACTGGCACCGCGTGTTCCGGCACCGATTTCAGACTTTACTTCTATGATTTTTATTTCTTTCACGGGAATTAGAATTAAATATTAGGATATACAGGCAGAATAAGGGAAAAAATACCGAATAGAGTGATTCAGCCGCCCTTAGAAGTCGGGCAAGGCATTGAGCCCCGAAGGGATATACGCGAGAATCTTATGTGAGATTCGATGTATCATGCTCATAATTCTATATTGCAAAGATGGCAAATTTATATCAATATTGCACCTCTTTATTTGGTTGGTGATACCTGGTTGATCGTTGTTACTAAGCACAGGCCAACAACCAAAAAACAAACAACGAACAACTAAAGTTATTAATGAAGAGTTACCGCGATCTGATTGAGCAAACTTTCGAATTCCCTCAAAAAGAATTTAAAGTACGCGAACATGAATTGCTTTTCAATGATGTGCCTTTAATGGACATTATTAAGCAATATGGTACACCCCTTAAAATCACCTACCTGCCCCGGATAAGTGAAAATATTCGATTCGCGCAGGCAACGTTTAATAATGCCATGGAGCGGTTCAAATACAATGGTAAATACACCTATTGCTATTGCACCAAGTCATCGCACTATGATTTTATTTTAGAAGAAGCCCTTAAGAATGATGTGCACATGGAAACTTCTTCTGCCTATGATATTCCGATTGTAAGATCATTATACGAGCGAGGTAAGATTTCCAAAGAAACATACATTCTTTGCAATGGCTTTAAAATGCCAAAGTATAAGGAATATATTACCGAGCTGCTCAATGACGGTTTCAGCAATTGTATTCCGATTCTTGATAATCTGAGTGAGATTGATACCTACGAAAAAAATGTTACCCGCCCCTATCAGGTGGGCATACGGGTGGCGGCAGACGAAGAGCCTAAGTTTGAGTTTTATACTTCACGCCTGGGCATCCGCTACAGCGACATCATTCCTTTGTATAAAGAAAAAATTCAACCTAGCAGCAAAGCTTCATTGAAGATGCTGCACTTTTTTATTAACACAGGCATTAAAGATACTGCCTACTATTGGAGTGAACTCAGCAGATTCATCTTCAAGTATTGTGAGATGAAAAAAATCTGTGATACACTTGATTCAATTGACATTGGTGGTGGATTTCCAATTAAGACTTCGCTTACATTTCATTACGATTACAAGTACATGATTGAACAAATCGTGGAAAACATCAAATGGATATGTGAGAAGAACAATGTGCCTGTGCCTAATATTTTTACTGAGTTTGGCAGTTTCACCGTAGGTGAAAGCGGTGCAGTGTTATATTCAGTAGTTGATCAAAAACTTCAGAACGATAAAGAGCTGTGGTATATGATTGATGGTTCCTTCATCACTCATTTGCCAGATGTATGGGGCTTGAATCAGAAATACATTCTGCTCTCCATTAACCGTTGGGACGACCCCTATCACAAAGTAAACATTGGCGGCCTCACGTGCGACAGTCATGATTATTACAACTC
The DNA here is from genome assembly GCA_025455445.1 of Cyclobacteriaceae bacterium. GTDB lineage: Bacteria > Bacteroidota > Bacteroidia > Cytophagales > Cyclobacteriaceae > ELB16-189. The sequence goes on along the minus strand of JALOMN010000048.1, from coordinate 4,626 downwards.
TGAATCGCATACCGGTGAAGTGTTCTTGCCAATGATTACAGATGAAGAGCCGCTTTATATGGGCTTTTTCCATACAGGCGCATACCAGGAATCACTGGGTGGTTATGGTGGCATTCAGCATTGCTTAATACCCGCACCCAAGCATGTGCTTATCAGCCGCAATGAGGATGGTGAAATTACCACTGAGCTATTTGCGCCTGAACAAACCAGCGAAGCCATGATGAAACTTTTGGGTTATAAAGATCAGGAACAACCGGTAACAACCCTGCCCGCTTCACATTAGTCTTATTTTCCTACTCAATATAAGGTGATGTTAATCAACGCAAAAGTTGATTAATGTCATATTATATACGTATTTTCATTTACTAATTCGCCTGACGTAAATGAGTTGATTTCGATGGCCTGCCAGCGAAATCTTTTAAACAATAAACGTCCGCGAAATGCCCCACCTCATTTTCAATTTTATTCTGTCATTCAGGAGCATTCTGCGGCAGCATTCACATTTAAACCCATACTGCCATGAAAGTGTATGATGAAAAACACATTAAAAACATTGTTTTGCTGGGAGCGCCAAAGGCCGGCAAAACCCTGCTGGCCGAAGACATGCTATTTGAAGCCGGAATTATTAACCGAAGAGGAACGATTGAGGGAAAAAATACTGTAAGTGACTATCACGAAATTGAGCAAGAACGCGGTAACTCAGTATTTGCAACACCGCTGCACACCGAGTGGCAAGACTATAAAATCAATATCATCGATACACCCGGCTTTGATGATTTTGTGGGTGAGATGGTCTCGTCTTTGCGTGTGGCCGATACCTGCGTGTTGGTAATCAATGCACAAAATGGTGTAGAGGTAGGCACTGAATTAATTTGGAAATATGCAGAGCAATTCAGCAAACCAGTTCTTTTCGCAATCAATCAGGCAGATCACCCCAAAGCAGATTTTGACGCTGCACTTGCCTCGTTGAAAAGCAGTTTCGGTCATGCCGTTACGCAGATGCAATACCCCGTAAACCCTGGCGAAAATTTTGATGCCATCATCGACTTACTGAAGATGGTGATGTATAAATTCCCTAAAGAAGGTGGCAAACCACAAAAACTTCCTATACCAGATTCTGAACTGGAAAGGGCAAATCAACTTCACAACGAATTAGTAGAAAAAGCTGCTGAAAATGATGAGAAGCTGATGGAAAAATATTTTGAAAAAGGAACCTTAGATGAAGATGAATTGCGTGCAGGCTTGAAACTCGGAATGATTCATCACGATGTATTTCCTGTGTTTGTTACCTCGGCTAAGAAAAACATGGGCAGCGGACGCATGATGGGCTTTATCGACAATGTGGCACCCACACCGCTCGAAGCGAAACCAGAACGCACCACTGATGGTAAAGAATTGCCATTCGATCCTTCCAAACCTGCAGCACTCTTTGTATTTAAAACCCAGCTTGAACCCAACCTCGGTAAACTCACTTTCTTTAAAGTGATTTCAGGCGAAGTCACCAGCAATTCAGAATTGATCAATAGCCAGACAGGATCCCTTGAGCGATTCCATCAGCTATTTATCATGGACGGTAAAAATCGAAATCCGGTAGATAAACTGGTAGCCGGTGATATTGGTGCAACGCTTAAACTAAAAGACACCTTCACCAATCAAACACTGCATGCAAAAGGTTTTGATGTTACCATCGAACCTATTGTATTCCCTGAGCCCCGCATGCGCACAGCGGTAATTGCCAAATCAAAAACTGACGAAGAAAAAATTGGCGAAGTGCTTACTAAAATCAACCAGGAAGATCCTACACTGATGATGGAATACTCGAAAGAATTAAAACAATTGATTCTTTCTGCACAAGGCGAGATGCACTTAATGGTTTGTAAATGGAACCTGGAACATACCTATCATCTGACCGTTGAGTTTGTTACTCCCCGGATATCCTACCGTGAAACAATTCGCAAACCAGCCTTATCAAACTACCGTCATAAAAAACAATCCGGTGGCGCTGGTCAGTTTGGTGAAGTCTATCTCAAAATTGAACCCTACTATGAAGGTATGCCAGAACCAACCGAGTATTCAATCCGCGGCAAGGAAGTAATTGACCTAGAGTGGGGCGGCAAACTTGTGTTTTACAATTGCATTGTGGGTGGTGTGATCGATGCCCGATTCATTCCTTCCATCTTAAAGGGTATCATGGAAAAAATGGAAGTTGGCCCTATCACAGGATCATATGTACGCGATGTGCGTGTGATGGTGTATGATGGCAAAATGCATGCGGTTGATTCAAACGATATCTCATTTAAGATTGCAGGCATGATGGCCTTTAAAGATGCCTTTATGAAGGCAGAACCTCAGCTGCTAGAACCGATTTATGATTTGGAAGTGATGGTACCTGAAGAAATGATGGGCGATGTAATGGGTGACTTACAAACCCGCAGATCGATGATCATGGGCATCGACTCTAAGGGCAAGTACCAGGTAATCAAAGCACGCACACCTTTGGCTGAATTAGATAAATACTCAACTTCGCTTCGTTCGATGACGCAAGGCCGCGCAAATTTCAATCAAACATTTGCAGAATATGTACCTGTGCCATTTGAACTGCAACAAAAATTATCGAAACAAAACCAGGTGGAAGAATTAGTGTAACTATTATTTTGATAGAATGAGCTGCGCTGCCTCCAGTAAATTTTCTACGGTATAATCAGCACGGTTTTCATGTTCTATCTCATGGCCAATTTGAATAGTTTTAATTTTAAGATCGCGGGCAGGTATAATATCCCGTCCGCGGTCTCCTACCATCCAAGAAGCTGTTACATCAATATCAAATCGTGCGATCGCCTTCTCGAACATTAGGGTTCCTGGTTTGCGAGCCAGTGAAGCCGTTACCGTGGGGTGATGTGGGCAGAAATAAAAATAATCTATGCGATGACCACATTCCTTTTGCAGGTAGGCGTGGCATTCCTTCATTTCTGCTTCAGTATAAATTCCCTGGGCAATGCCTGATTGATTGGTTACCACTACCAGGTGAAAACCGGCATCCTTTAATTTTGTAATTGCCTCTACCACACCGGGTAAAATTTCAAATTTGGGATTGTCCTTATTGATAACTCCGTCCCGGTCTAAAAACACACAGCGATTCATTTAGAAATAACATTTTCAGCCTCAATATTACGCATTCCTCGTATGGTATTCATATAGTATCAAGGCGATAACCATTTTAAAGATTAGCCAATTGAATCACAACTAAATTTCTTTAGATTTGTTAAAGCCGTAAGATTTCATGCTGGAAGTGCACCAGGTTAACAGACACATTCTTTGCTTTAATCTGAAAAAGAGACAGTAAACCAAAAGGACTTTTGAATAACGCCATTGTCATTATACCCACTTATAATGAGCAGGAAAATATCACCTTGCTTATGGATGCAATTATTTCGTTGCCCAAAGATTTTGATATTCTTATAGTGGATGACAATTCACCTGATGGCACCGCTGAAATAGTAAAAGATCTTCAAACAAACTATAATACAGATTCGCATTGGCGAATACATTTATTACAAAGACCGGGCAAACTGGGCCTGGGCACAGCTTACATTGAAGGGTTTCGCTATGCTATGCAACATGGCTATGATTTTGTTCTGCAGATGGATGCGGATTTTTCGCATAACCCCAAAGACCTGGTAAATTTATATCTCTCCTGCTCAGAGAATGGAAGTGATTTGGCCATTGGGTCACGCTATGCTACCGGTGTGAATGTAGTAAACTGGCCCATGGGCCGCGTGCTTCTTTCTTTCTTTGCCAGTAAGTATGTGCAGCTAATTACCGGCATACCCGTGCACGATACCACTGCGGGATTTGTATGTTACCGCAAAAAAGTATTGGAGACGATTCCGCTCGATGAGATTCGATTTATCGGCTACGCGTTCCAGATTGAAATGAAGTTTCTTACCTGGAAATATGGATTTCGCCTGCATGAAGTGCCTATCATTTTTACTGACCGCACCCGAGGACAAAGTAAAATGTCAGTAGGCATATTTAAAGAAGCATTTTTGGGTGTCATGCAAATGACAATTCAAAGCTGGTTTAAAAAATACGTGGTGGCTTAGATAAAAATCGTTGACCCACTAAGCAAAATTTCATTTCATTAATCAAACCGGATGGCCTCAATGGGTCGAATGCGCGTAATGAAACGTGTGGGTAGAAGCAACACCAGCGACACGGTAATAAATACAACTGCGTTTAGCAAAATTACCATCCACCAATTCCATTCGATCGGTACATATTCCATATAATAATCATGCGGATTAAGCGTGAATACTTTAAAACGATATTGTATATAGCACACGCTAAGACCAATAAAATTCCCCCACGCCAGCCCCTGCGTGATCAGATTCATACCATTATAAATAAATATAGATCGAATAAGTCCATCCTGCGCGCCTAACGCTTTCATAATGCCCACCATAGTAGTCCGTTCCATAACCAAAATAAGAATTACGGAAATCATGTTCACACAAATCACCACCAGGATGATCACCAATAAAATTTTTACCTGCCTGTTTATTAATTCAAGCCAATCAAAAACCTGGGCATATTTATCGCGCACAGTTTCCAGGTAAAGATCATAGT
>JALOMN010000384.1 GCA_025455445.1 Cyclobacteriaceae bacterium | reverse complement strand
CCTGTTGTTGCTGTTATGCCATATAACTGCATGGACGCAGGCTAATCTTGAGCCACAACAAAAAGAATTTCAAAGTGCGATAACGGATTCGGTTCGGATCCAAACTATATTAAAACTCTCTTCTGAACGACAATACTTTGATTTAAACGAAGCTTCCGATTTAGCAAATGAGGCATTATCTATTGCTAATCAAAAAAACTGGACATGGGCACAGGGGTTGGCATATAAACAACTTTCATTTCTTGCCTCCATCAGTGGTGATTATACCACTGCTATTAAATTGCCGATGCACTTAACTACCTGGGCAATGATTATAACGATTTAAGTATTTATGATGAATCGTACTTCTATTTTACACAATCTTACCAGGTAGCCAAAGCCATTCATGACACCTTGCGCATGGCCGTTGCGATCTACAATGTCGGGCGTGTGCTTACCGATGTAGGGCAATTCGAACTAGCCTTAAATCATTTTGATTTCAGCAGAAGGTTAAGTCAGCAGGTAAATGACGTGGATGGATTTTCCTACCTCGATAATGCAATTGGCGAAGTGTACCTGAAAAAGAAAGATTTTAAGCGTGCCGAAAAATCATTTAAAGACGCGCTCAACTCAGTCAGAAGCAGAAATCTTACCATCATTGAACCCCGTGTAACGAATAATCTCGCCCGTTTAAAATTTGAATTGAAAGAATATGAAAAGGCACTGGCCTATTACGATTCCTCCATTCAACTATACCAGCGAGCCAGCAACGAATTTGGAATCACTGAAGTAAACTTAGGAATCAGTAAAATTTATATCGAACAGAATAAATTTAATGAGGCGCTTTCTCTTATTGAACAAAGTTTAATCACCGCAAAAAATAATAACGCCCGCAAAATGGAGCTTGATTGTTATTCATTGCTCTCCAGCCTTGCCGAACGAAAAGGGGATTATAAAAACGCACTTAGCCATCTTAAAACATACAAGCTGTTTGAAGACAGCTTATACAGCCGCGAAATGCAGGAAAAATTATTTCAGGATCAACTGAGGCTGCAGACTGAATTTAAAGACTTGCGCATCGCAGAACTAAGTCGCACCAATGCACAACAGGATTCTGCCATCCGAAGGCAAGAATTAACTCGTAACATTTTAGTAGTTGTTTTCGCATTAACTGCCATTTTACTTTTCACGGTCTATCGCAGCAGCCAGCGCAGAATTCGTATCAATAAGCTCTTGGTAGAACATCAGAAAGAAATCAAGAAAAGAAGTGATGAATTAGAACAACTGAATAAAGTGAAGGATAAGTTCTTTTCAATTATATCACACGATTTACGCTCGCCCATCAATGCGCTTTCTGCAATTCTAGAGCTGGCAGAAAAAGAGCAACTTACTGCATCCGAATTTAAATCAGTAACTAAGGATTTAAGAAAACAATTTAATCATGCACGTACCCTTATCAACAACCTGCTTGACTGGGCTCTCTTGCAGATGGATAATCTGCAAGCAAAAGCAGAAGAAGTTGACTTGGCCAATGTTATAGACGAAAACGTTAAGCTCTTAGAAAACCAGGCTCTAAAAGATATGAAGTTGGTGAACATGGTGCCCAGCGGGATTAAGGTAGAAACCGATTTAAATATGTTTAACCTTGTGCTGAGAAACTTGATTATGAATGCAATCAAGTTTTCCGAAGCCGGGGGTATCATCGAAATAGCAACGCCAAAAAATGATGAACACTTTGTAACCGTTTCGGTTAAAGATTATGGCATAGGAATCAGCAAGGAAGTTCAGAAATTGCTTTTTGATAAAACCCAGGGTTATAGCACTCGCGGCACTGCCAACGAAAAAGGCACGGGTTTGGGGCTCATACTCTGTAAGGAATTTGTCGAAAAGAATGGTGGCAAAATTTGGTTTGAAAGCGAAGAAGGCGTAGGAAGCACCTTTTACTTCACGATTAAAAAATCAACACATAAAGCATAACTGTTTTCCTTCTATTTTTACACCAGAAAAATGAAGGTAAGCCCATCCACATATTGGTCATCCATCGGCATCGCTGTATCTACCCTGCGCAGAGGCTTAGTGCTTACGTTATCCCATTTTCTTAATGCGCGCAAAAGCCGCTCTGCCCTGCCTATTCAATCACCGGATTATTTTGATAACCAACAAGGTATCGCTACTGTGCAATATCCGCACGAAACCATTCCGGTGCCAGACAACGGTCGTTATAAACTTCATAATGAAATTGACGATTGTATCGTGTGTGATAAGTGCGTAAAAATCTGTCCGGTAAATTGTATTACAATCGACCCGATTAAATCACCGGAAGAATTCGGCAAAACTTCAGACGGCACCCCGAAAAGAATCTATGCCGCTAAATTTGATATCGACATGGGCAAATGCTGCTTCTGTGGTTTATGCACCACCGTGTGCCCTACGGAATGCCTGACCATGACGAAAGAGTATGATTTTTCTGTATTCGATATCAGGCAACATAATTTTGAGTTTGCCGATATGAGTCAGAATGAAATAGATATAAAGAAACAAGCCTGGGAAGATTTTCAAAAGGCAAAGGCAGAAGCAACTCCGCCAGCTGCTGACGCAACGGCTTCGCCTAAACCAGCACCCAAGCCTGTATTTAAACCAAAAATTAAACCGCCTACTCCACCAACTGCTCCCACTGAACAAGAATGAACAACTTGCTTCTATACCTATTCGTTTTCATTGCCATTTTTGCAACCGCGATTATGCTTTTCACCAATAAGGTATTTTATGCTGCGTTGGCACTGCTTGCTTGCCTATTGTCGGTGGCTGCAATCTATGCATTATTGAATGCTGAATTCCTCGCAGTTACTCAGCTCATCATTTATGCCGGAGGTGTGTTGATATTGGTGTTGTTTGGTATTATGCTCACGAACCGAATTTCAGGCAGCCCATTACTCACTGAAACTCAACATACAGTTCCAGGTATCTTTATATTTGTCAGCTTACTTACCTTACTTATCAGTTCATATCATAAGAGTAACTTGAATAACAAAGAACCTTGGGCGACTGCTACTACATCCATAAAAGAAACAGGGGTTGAATTAATGACAACATACGTTGCCCCTTTTGAGTTAAGTGGAATATTACTTCTGGTATGTTTAATTGGTGCTGCATTTACAGCATCTTCATTTAAAAGTGAGTAAGCATGAATAACCCCGACATTCTGTTTTACTTAAGTGCATTTTTATTCGCTAGCGGAATATTGATTGCTCTAACAAAAAAAAATGCGATTATGATTTTACTGGGAATTGAGCTTATGCTTAATGCCGCGAACCTCAACCTAGTT
>JALOMN010000383.1 GCA_025455445.1 Cyclobacteriaceae bacterium | reverse complement strand
GGTAAGTATGGCATAAAGAGCGGTTTCTACATTTATCAGGTAGGCAGCTACTGAAAAGATCATAATATTCAGTACCAGAATTACATCACCTACGGTGAGTGTCGTTTTTCGGCTGCTATAAATTGCCAGCACCTCAGTACCATCAATCACGCTTCCTCCACGAATGGATAACCCTATACCTGCACCCAGAAAAAAACCACCAAAAACTGCTATCAATAATTTATCGTGTGTCATGATCGGAAATTCCACCCACGTCAGCGCCATTGCTAATAAAACAATGGCAATTAGGGTGCGAATAGCAAACTTTCTGGAAACCTGGGTATAGGCAATCACTACAAATGGCAGGTTAATCATCACCACCAGAATGGAAAGGTCTATACCGGTAACAATATTTACGAGCAGTGAAATACCCATTACACCGCCATCAATAAATGTATTGGGCAATAAAAATCCCTTTAAGCCAAAGCCTGCAGAAGCTACACCGGCAATAATAAAAAGCGAATCCTTGATGGCACGCACAAGATTAATCCTGCGTATTCGAAGCAGATTAAGCTCATCAAACCTTTCTTTTGTGCTCATGCTACAAGTTAAATAATTTCATAAACACAACTACAAATTTTTTACTCTGTTTAGGTTACACCATTTTTGTGCTTGATATATTCATGAGCTCACACGAACAACTAGTAAAAACCTTGTCGCTGATTCAACTGGAGCGACAAGCCGATCTGGAACAATACCGACAAAAAGTGATTCTGCGATCCATCAGCGATCGGGTGAAAGACGGGGTAACCTGGTATCCGGTAAGAATGCTTCGGGATTATATTGGCACTGGTGAGCGCATCATTATCGAAATTGAAAAGACCAACAATATTGATCAGCCCCATTCCTTTCAAAGCGGCAAAGTAGTGAGTGTTTTCTCCAATGCTTCAGGCACTCCCAATAAACAGCATGTGCAAGGTGTGATCAACTATGTACGTGATAACCAGATGGTGATAACCATTAATGGTGATGACCTGCCCGATTGGATGGATGACGGTATGTTGGGTGTAGATGTGATGTTTGATGAGATGACTTATAAGGAAATGGAGTTCGCGCTAAAGTCAGTCATTAAAGCAGAAGACAACCGGGTAGCTGAATTACGTGAACTGTTATTGGGTGCAAGACCCGCAACCTCCGAAGAGCAAACAACTGCCAACCAGTCACTAACAACTAACAGTGCACTCAATGAAAGTCAGCAACAGGCACTGAAAAAAATAATTTCCGCCCCCGACATTGCCTTTATACATGGCCCACCGGGCACCGGCAAAACAACCACACTGGTTTCGGCCATCAAGATTACTATTGCAGCAGAAAAACAAGTGTTGGTGTGTGCACCCAGTAATGCCGCCATTGATTTACTCGTAGAAAAACTTTCAGAGCAAGGTGTGCGGGCATTGCGCATCGGTCATCCGGCCCGGGTTACAGAACAAACATTGAGCAAAACGCTGGATGCACGCATTGCAGCACATCCGCATTATCATGAACTGCGGGCCATGCGCAAAAAAATGGAACAAGTACGCAGCAAAGCACATAAATATAAACGCAACTACGGATATCAGGAGAAAGAGCAACGCAGAATGTTATTTGAAGAAGCAAAGGCATTAAAGGCTGATGCAGATGTATTGGAATTTTACATCGTGAACGATTTGCTGAATAACAGTGAAGCGATTTGTTGCACCCTGGTTGGCTCTTCGCACCCGGTAATGAAAGGAAGAAAATTTAAAACTGTGTTTATTGATGAAGCCGCACAGGCGCTGGAACCAGCGTGTTGGATACCGCTCTTAAAAAGTCAGCGTGTAATTTTTGCAGGAGATCATCAACAGCTTCCTCCCACTATAAAATCATTTCAGGCAGCGCAGGAAGGACTTTCCGTTACGCTCTTTGAAAAAGGTATTTCTAAATTTCCTCACTTAGGTCAGATGCTTCGCATACAATACCGCATGCATGAAGCCATTATGCGATTTTCATCAGATTACTTCTATGGTGGTAAATTACTCGCTCACCCATCTGTTGCTCATGAGCTGCTGAGACCTAACCACACTCCGATTGACTTTATCGACACTGCCGGTTGTGGATACCAGGAAGAACAAAACAAAGAAACATTAAGTCGCTATAATAAAGATGAGGCCGCACTGCTCATCAGCCTGATAGAAAAACTTATTGACGAAATAGGAATTGACACGTGGCTCGGTGAAAACCTGACGTTAGGCATCATTTCACCGTATGGTGCACAAGTAGAACTGCTGCATCAACTCGCAGAAGGTTCAGCGCAATTAGAGCCCTTGCACAAGCTGATTTCCATTAACACTGTAGATGCCTTTCAAGGTCAGGAGCGCGACATTATCGCTATTAGTTTTGTAAGAAGTAATGACAAAGGTGAAGTAGGCTTTTTATCAGACATACGCAGAACCAACGTAGCCATTACACGTGCAAAGAAGAAACTGATTATGGTGGGCGACAGTGCTACATTAGGCGCTCATCCATTTTATACCAAGTTGCTTGATTATGTTCAGGCCAAGGAGTTTTACAAGAGCGCGTTTGAGATTTAGTTGTTAGCTACTGGATGTATGATGATTGATACTAAATTCTTGATATTTGAACAGAAAATTGTATTTAAAATAAATTAGAAATGAAACTAAAAATATATCAGGTCGATGCGTTTGCAGAAAAAGTATTTGAGGGGAATCCCGCTGCAGTGTGCCCGCTCACAGAATGGCTGCCCGATAGGATGATGCAAAATATTGCGTTGGAAAATAATCTTTCAGAAACCGCATTTTATGTGAAGCGCGGAGATTTCTATGAATTACGATGGTTCACTCCCACTACAGAAGTGGATTTGTGCGGGCATGCTACATTAGCCACTGCACATGTATTGTTTAATCATGAACACCATCAGGCAAATGAAATTAATTTCCATTCACCACGCAGTGGTAGCCTGAAGGTTACGAAAAACAACAACCTGCTTACACTGAATTTTCCCACGGACAC
>JALOMN010000382.1 GCA_025455445.1 Cyclobacteriaceae bacterium | reverse complement strand
TCATCGGCTTGAGCCGGAGTTTCAGTCAGTAGCCACTTTACGTTTGATTGAAGGATATTCAACCGAAGAAACTGCTGACATTTTAGGTATCCCGATTGGTACTGCACTCTCGCGCCTGGCACGCGCCCAACAGAAACTAAGATCATCACTTTCAAAAAAATTAAAATGATAGACGAAGGATTATCGAAGCACGAAGAACTACTCTTGAAATCATGGGATGCCCCGCTTTCAGGAGAGGAAAAAACTTTGCTTGTAGCGCAAATGCAACAAAATGCTTCGCTGCGCTGGCAAAGTGAGCAGTACCTGAAAATACGCGACACACTTCATCGCACGGAGCGAGATACCTTCGGGCCGTTCTTTGCAGAACGAATTTTAAATGTGATAAAAAATCGCTCTGAAAAAATTGAGTACCTGATATTTTTCTTCTTTAAGAAATACCAGGTTTTAGTATTGGGCATATTAGTGGCGTTGCTGATATCAAACATTCTTTTGACCGACCAATTAACCATAAAAGGAATTTTAGGTTTGGAGCAACCCGCCACAGAAGATGTTTATACGATAGATGTTTATGACAACTTAACAAAGTGATTATGACAACGGAAAGAAAACGAGCCTTATTGATGATCGGTTCTACTTTGATCATCGGAATTTTAATAGGCGCATTGGCAGTTGGTTTCTGGAGTAACCAAACCCACAGAGCGGGGAAACGCAATACAGGATCCCGCAAGGATGGCAGAGAAATATTTATGAAAAAAATACTTTCTGTTGTTGAGGCTGATTCGGCCCAGGCCAAATTAATCAGGCCTTACGTGAATGAGACTATGGCTAAAATTGATTCCATTCAGGTTAAAACAAATCGCGAAATATTTCATTTAGCAGATACCTTTGAATTAAAGCTCGAGCCCATTTTAACAGAAGAGCAAATGAAGAAATTAAAAGAATTTCACAAACGGGTCAGAAAAGACAAAGAAATAAAGTAGCCGACAAAAAAATTGACAGAACAACTCTAACTTACAATACCAAACATCGCTATAACTCCTTATGAAAAAGAAAATTCTTCTCGCTGTAGTTGCCGTGTTGATCGTGATTCAATTTATCCGACCTGCCAAAAATATTTCGGATGATCGCACACAGGATATTTCAACAAAATACCATGTTCCATTGCAGGTAAATTCTATCTTGCAATCAGCATGCAACGACTGTCATAGTAACAAGACAGTCTATCCGTGGTATGCAGAAATACAACCTTTAGGCTGGTGGCTTAATGATCATGTTACTGAAGGAAAACGTGAACTTAACTTATCTACTTTCACCCAACTTCCTCTTGCGGTTCAAAATCACAAATTGGAAGAGGTTATTGAAATGGTAAAAGAAAGAGAAATGCCGTTAGCCTCGTACACCTACCTGGGCTTGCATGCAGAAGCCAACCTTACTGATGAACAGCGGGAATTAATTGTTCGCTGGGCTGAGCACCAGATGGATACACTTAAAGCAATATACCCGGCCGATAGCCTTGTACTCAAAAGAAGAACACCTCCGCAAGGTTCCTGAAAAGCCACTCGATTGAGAAATAAAAAAGAGGCAGCCGTGATAGCTGCCTCTTCTTTTAATCTACCTATTGAATATTTTTTTGCGCTCGCGCACTATCTAATGTCAATTGTCATTCTTCTTTTTGGGAAGTGCATCTTTCCTGAAATATCTATCCTCTTCGTCTTCATCTTCAGGCTTCACATATTGCCCGATTTCGAGAATCTTAAATTCTGTTCTGCGGTTCTTCTGTCGGCCGGCAGGGTTATCACTTCCGTCAGGATTGGTGTTGCGCGCGATGGGTTTACTTTCACCATAACCCTTCGCTACCAGGCGATCGGGTGCAATGCCTTTTCGGATCAGATAATTTACAGTAGACTCCGCTCTGCGTTGTGATAACTGAATATTGTATGCGTCCGATGCAACACTATCGGTATGCGAACCCATTTCAATTTTTAAATCCGGATTGTCGGTAAGCAGCACCACTAATTTATCAAGTTCTTTTGCTGCGTCCTTGCGGATGTCGGCAGAGTCATAACCAAAATAAATATTCTGCAGTACAAAAATTCTGTTGCGCTCTTTGCGATCCAGTATCATCAGCGTATCCAGTGTAATGTTAGTTACCAGCTCTTTGAGGGTTTCCAGTGGCACTGATTTGCCCACCGTGGTATACTCCTGGCGTTTGGTAATAAATCCATCCGTCTCTCCGAGTAATGTATATTGTTCATTTTCAAACACGCGGAATAAAAACTTACCATCATTGCCGGTAACAAAATCCTGCATGACTTCACCTTCTTCGTCAAGCAATGATACTTTCGTATTCGGAAGTATTTCACGCGCACTGTCTTTGCGAATCATGTACGTAATTCCTTGCAGGTAATAATTCACCACTTTCAGATTCGGGTCTTCATTTACAAACGTATAGATATCATCATCTCCTTTTCCTCCCTCACGATTTGAAGTAAAGAATCCGCGGTCGGGCTTAAACAAATACATTCCAAAATCATCAGCTGGTGAGTTTACCGGTTGGCCGAGATTTTCCACCATCGTTTTTCCACTCATCCGGTTTACGACAAAAATATCGAGCATGCCATAACCTGGATGACCGTCCGAAGAGAAGTAAAACTTTCCATTATCAGAAGAGTAAGGGAACAACTCATCACCTGGTGTATTAATTTCCGGACCCAGATTTTTAACTTTTCCAAATCGACCGCGTGAGTCCATTTGAGCAGAATAAATATCAAGACCGCCAAAACCTCCTTTGCGGTTTGATGAAAAATAAAGTGTGCGCCCATCTGCAGCGAGCGCGGGCGTTGATTCCCACGCATCGGGAATGTTAATATTGATAGGCTGTGGTTCAGACCATTGGCCATTACGGTAGCGTGCCAAATAAAGATCCACATCGTTGGTTCCTTTACGCTTACCTGTATTTCCCTTGGCATAAATCATGGTTTTACCATCTGGAGTAAACGTAATGCAACCCTCATTGATCATTGCTTCGTT
>JALOMN010000381.1 GCA_025455445.1 Cyclobacteriaceae bacterium | reverse complement strand
TAAATACATTATCGATTCCATCTTGCCTGAAACTTCTGCCTTTACGCTAGTAGACACCTTGCACACGCTCACTTTCCTGGCAATCTTCGGCACACTATTAGTATCCGCTATGGCATTATACCAATATGACAGAGGTAATATAGCCACGGCCAGGCATTACAATAATGTTGGTAGGCGCTATGTAATTAGTCTTTACGTGCTCGCCAATATTATCTTGATTGGAATTGCAATCTTATAATTCCATCAGGATTTATTTTTAGTATCGATAAGAATTGTAACAGGTCCATCATTGACAAGACCTACCTTCATATCGGCACCAAACTCACCGGTTTGAACAGCTTTCTCTAATTGAGCGGATACTGTCTCTATAAATTTCTGATAAATCGGAATAGCTATTTCCGGTTTTGCGGCTTTGATATAGCTTGGTCTGTTTCCCTTTTTTGTGCTGGCGTGCAATGTGAACTGACTTACTAATAACACATCCCCTCCTGCATCTTTTACACTCACATTCATAACCCCATTTTCATCATTAAAAATGCGCAGGTTTACCAGCTTCCCGGCCAACCATTCTATATCTTCAATGGTGTCTGCATCTTCAATGCCCACTAATACCATCAAACCATGATTGATTTTGGCCTTTATTTCATTTGCTATCGTCACAGACGCTTCTGATACACGTTGTATTACTGCAATCATTACTGTGATAATTAGTATTGTTGCATCGATGAAGATTCATGAATGAAATTGCCGGGGCGATTTTGCTTTGCCTCCGCTAACATTGCCTTAGCCACCTTTAATGAATCAATGGCCTGATATTTTTTGGGAATCAGAAATCCGAAAATTTTATAGAACACTTTTGCAGCATCCTCGCCAGCCCGCTGTTCTTTGCGATCACCTAGTAAGAGAGAGGGTCTGAAAATATGATAAGACGAAAAACCAACCTCCTTAATGGTCGTTTCTGTTTCGCCTTTTACCTGGTTGTAAAATATCCTTGATGTTTTATCTGCTCCAAGTGCTGACACCAAATAATATCCTGTAGCTCCCGAAGCCTTCAAGGCCTTGGCGAGTTCAACGGGATATTCATAATCAATCTGGCGAAATGCTTCTTTGCTTTTAGCTTGTTTAATAGTAGTACCAAGGCAACAAAACACATCTGTTGCTTTCAATCCCAAAAGTGAATCCCATTCTCCTGGCAATACAATTACGTTCTCCAGTTTGGGATGATTAAGGTTCAAAGGTTTGCGGCTTAGTGCTATTACTTTCGCATAGTGTACGTCATCCAACAAAAGTTTAAGAAGCTGTGCTCCTATTAAGCCGGTCGATCCTGCCACTAACGCAACGCGGTCCGTCATCATTAAAAAGTTTGCTGGATTTCTTTTCTCAATTCACTCAGTGCCATGTGAATCAAATCCACATTTTTATTCATTACAGTTTCAAAAATCTTTTTAGAAAGCTCAATACCGGAAGCTTCCGCAGCTACCTGCGATGCAGCATCATTAATTACCATGATTAAATCTTCTTTCGCATTTCTAATCTGATTCCACACGTCTTCACTCATATATACTTGCTGGGATGCATTGTGGTTATATTCATTACGTATTTCATCCAGTAGTACTTTTTGAAAATCGCGCGCGGTTAGGCCAGGATTATTTAACCGTATGAGTAAATTTTGCGGAGATATGCGTTCCAGAAAAAGAGTCATCCGCTCATATGCCTGAAGTCGTGCAGGCAAAATTGTTTCAATACTGCGGGTGCGTATTTCCAGTTTTTTTAGTTCAATCTCTTTGATAATAAATGAACGCACGGTGAGATACACTGCATATAATACCAGCGAAGCCGGTATGAGTATTTTTCCAAATTCAATTAATGCTTCCATATGAATTTATTAAAGTTCAAAGGTGTTTAAAATTTAGATATTTTTGACCTTTTACTTAGCATTTTAAAACCATGTTTGAAACACTAAAACCGGTGGCACTCAGCAGCCGGGCTGCCGAAGAGGTTCGCAAAATTATGCAAACCAAAAATATTCCTGCTGGCTATGGCCTGCGTGTGGGTATTAAAGGTGGAGGCTGCGGTGGAGTGTCGCTGATTATAGGATTCGACAAGCCCAAAGAGAATGATCTGAGTTACCTTACAGAAGGCATTGAAATATTGATTGATAAAAAACACACCATGTTTGTGATTGGTAAAGAAGTGGATTTTTATGAGGGTGCCGATGCCCGAGGTTTTATGTTCGTGGATAAAGGAATAACCGACATGGTCTAATTTCCTTTCTGCAGGCTGACCGTAACAGTGGCCTTTTTACATACACCTCCAATGGGCGGGTTGAATTTTGAGATATTTACATCCACAGACCTTGCTTCTTTAAACGAATCAAGTGATTTCTTCGCTATTGCATAACCAACCGTTTCAAGCAACTTCGATGGTTTGGCCATTTCTTCCTTCACTATTGCATAAAGATCTTCGTAATTGATTGTGCCCGTCAAATCATCATGAAATGCTGATTGAGAAAAATCAGTGACAACAAAGACATCTACTTCAAATTTATTACCTGAAGATCGCTCGTGAGGATATACACCATGATATGCGTGAAACTCCAGGCCTTCGAGGGCAACTTTTCCTGTCATTGAATATCATCAAAAAAAGACCTTTGCACTTTAACCTCCTCCTTTACAATTGGCTTCATTACTTCCATTTGCGCAGGTGCAGATGTTGAAATTTGTGCGGGTGCTGTCTGAGGCGGTGGCATCGGTGGCAAAGCACTTTTTATTTCCTTCTCTATTTCTGCGTTGGGAAACAGCGCCCGCTTGCTTTCACGTTTTGCAAGCGCCAAATGTTGATCAGGATCAAAATCTCTGGTGTTGCCTCTGGCTCGTTCGGCACGATCCATTGTTTCGGCTGCCATTCGCTTCAGGTCAGACAAGAGATTATCGCGATGTAGTTCCAATGTTTTATAGTGCTGGCCGAGCGATTTGAGACGCTCTTCCATTTCATCGAGCATCTGGCGCGAAAGCATTTCTGCTTCTTCAAG
>JALOMN010000380.1 GCA_025455445.1 Cyclobacteriaceae bacterium | reverse complement strand
CATTTTTTACCAGATAATAAGCCAAAGGCAGCAATTAAATAAAGGAACCCACAGATAAAATTGGTGAACACAATAAACAACACATAGTTACCTTCCTTTTCCCTGATGCCAAACAAATCAAAAATTACAGAACCACTCATAAATAATGTGAGGAGTGCAAAAAACGTGAGCAGGATAGCAGATATTCTGAGAATTGATAGTTTCATGCAATTGGTTGTTGGGTTTCTTAATTATCCTATTTGGGCATTTATTCAATTCCAAATACTCCTTACGTATGACAAAGGATTGAGGAAATAAGTTTGTACAAACACTGAAATAAATTAATAACTGCGCACCAATTTTAAGTAATAAGGCGCAATGAACCTTTAAGGAATCCAACAAGCTTAAACACAATCTACTATGGTTATGATCAAAAAGTATAGCTGTTCAAGAGAAAATCTATAAGATATGTTAGCGAACTTTTGCATGAAGTCGTTCGCGAATCACAAGCACAACCAGAGAGACAAAATACAGCAGTATACCAACTCCCATTAATACACCACTTATTTTGCGCCATTCAGTAAAAAGCATAGCGTCTGATACTAATCGGATTAACAATGAACCTTGCACCAGAAATAGCCAACCGTATAATACAGGATGATAAGGCTTGCTGGTGATACCCAACACACCCGGCAGAATAATTGGACCGTGTGCAAAAATCATTGTGAATGCATACCCAATAAAAAAGCTGTGAACCAATATATCGTAGGAGTAGGTATTGTCCGGCAACATGAACAAAAACAGGCCATTCATGATCAGCCAGCTATTGGCCATTAATAGCGCAACTGATGAAAATCTGGTCAACCCCTCCTTCTTTAACCCTATCCGCATTACGTCATGTTTTAGCATCCATATCGCAATGCAAATCATGCCTATGGCAGAAATATATTTTCCAACACCATGAAATGGTACAATCAATCCAATCAGAAAAAGAAACATAAATCCCAACAGAAGAGATTTCATCTGCTTTGTTACCGGCAGGAATTTGGAAAGTTCGAGACGCTCAGCAGTGATAGTAAATAACAAAAATCCCATCCACCACGGAAAGGCAGCCGGATAAAATTTCAACTGAATGAGCATGGCGTTTCCTGTTATCAAACAACCTGCACCAGCCATCATAAGCATCATGGTAATATCTTTCGGATGCAGATAGATATAATATGCATGAATAAGAAATAGTCCAATGCTTCCTGCCAGTAAAAAATATAAGCCAACTTGAAAATAACCCGGAAGCACCATGATTATACTTAAAGCGCTGAGCACCGGCACAACATAGGCGAATTTATTTTTCAAGGGTATTACCTTCTCTAATGCAATGAGCGTAGTGAGAAACCCACCCACCATAATGGCTCCATGATGCACTGCAATTGAAGTGGCTGGTAATTCCCAGCCGATGCGTATCAGCCCTGACCAGATACCCAATATCAGGTTGATAAAGGCCAGCAGCATGAATGGAATACGTGAATAGGTTGGGTTCATGTAAAAAGTGAAATCAAAAGTTTAAATTCTATCCGAAGTCATCCGAAAGCTTATTACAAATCTTTCTTATTAAATATGCGCAGTGCCATTAACAATGGAATCAGTGCCCATACCAATAACAAGGAAGATGAAAACAAGACTCCCACATAACTTCCAAAAAAATTCTTATAGAACGCCCCGGTATAACCCATCAGGGCCGAGATATCAAGTTGTAATAACATAATGATGCGGGCAAGATCCACCGGATTGAAGGCGATGAGTGCAAGGGTTATCTTCTCTAATGGATAGTCGTTGAAACTATAGATTATCCACAATACGAAACCATCATAAATTAAAGAAAAGTAAAACCAGAAAAGCAGGGCAATACCAATGGCTTTGGATTTATCGCGTGTAAGCACCGATGACAGAAAAGCGAGCGACACAAAAACAAGCGTAAGAAATATACCCGTAACCAAAAGTGATATCACGCTTTGACCCGCCCCAAAAACAACAAAGGGAATACCCACACCAATTAAATAAGCGATACATAATGAAGAAGCCACCGCCAGATACTCACTAAGGAATATGACCCTTCGATTGATTGGCTGAGCGAGCATCAATTCGATAAATTCATAGGAACTGAAAAAGTGAATAGTCGTAAAAACCACACTTACCAGCGGCACTACCATCAATACTATGTTAAGTAAGCTCAATACAATTTTTCCAAAGTCACTATCAAGTTGAAACAGGGCAATGGTACTGAGAAATAAAAACGCTGTATAAAAAAGAATGAAGCGGGTTCTTAAAATATCATTAAATATGTATCGTATTACGCGTGTCATATTTGTTCAGTAATGGAGTGCAGTAATTCTTTCTGTCGTATCAGGGTAGTTATCGCCTTATTCAATTTCACTTCATTCGTTTCCTCTTTTAGCGCTTCAATCGAGTTGTTATACTGTACTTTCCCTTCAAAAATATAAACCATTTCAGTAGTTAGTTCGTCCAGGTCACTTAGAATATGTGAGGTGATGATCATCAATTTGCCCATGCGTCTTTCATGTAAAATCTTTTCTTTCAGAATTTCTACAGAAATAGGATCCAAACCGGCAGTAGGCTCATCAAGGATTAATACAGGCGCGTGAAACAGAAAAGCCAATGATGCACTTACCTTCTGGCGTGTACCTCCGGAAAGTGTATGCATACGCTTATCATAAATTTTGTAAAGTTTAAAAGCGTCAATCAACTCCTCATCTACCGTCTTCACTTCTCTTCGGATATTCTTCATCATATCAATCAACTCGCCAATGCGCATGTTTTCCGGGTATCTCCCAATCTGCGGCATGTAACCGATCTGTTCACGATATTTCCATTCATTTGCAATATCCTTTCCATTGAAATGTATATATCCAGCTGACGGACGCACCATGCCCAACACACTTTTGATAAGCGTAGTTTTGCCAGAGCCATTAGGGCCCACCAATGCATAACTCTTACCGGCAATTAAATTTAAGTTTACCTGTTCAAGTACAGCCAGCT
>JALOMN010000379.1 GCA_025455445.1 Cyclobacteriaceae bacterium | reverse complement strand
GTCTTTCAATCGCTGCAGGACGCAGAGCAAGCCTGGGAGAAAACACGAAATGAATTAAAAGCAATACTCGATCGCTTTGACGATAATCAAATCAAAAGAAAAGTTTTTAAGCATCCCATAGCCGGTAAACTCAATATTCAGCAAGCCTTGCGTTTTATACAAGAGCACATAATTCACCATACACCTCAAATCAAAAACCTGTTGAAGCAGAAATAATTTTTATTCACCTTACAGATCATTATCCCAATTACCCGTGACCAATAATTTTATTATGAAGAAGGTTTACTTTTTTATGCTTTCACTGATTATTTCAGTGAGTTCTTTTTCTCAAACAAAGTTGCAATCACCCGCTGAATTTCTCGGCTATGAATTGGGCGATCGGTTTACCCGTCATCATCGCATGGTAGAATATTTTAAACATGTAGATGAAGTGATGGCTAATGTGGTAGTAACGCAATATGGTGAGACTTACGAAAATCGTCCGCTGATCTATGCCATCATTGCCTCACCGGATAATTTTAAAAATATTGAACAGATCCGACAGGACAATTTAAAGCGCGCTGGGATGATGGAAGGTGCACCTTCTACGAAAGTGGCGATTGTGTGGTTAAGCTATAACGTGCATGGCAACGAAGCCAACTCCATGGAAGCGTCCATGAAAACACTTTATGAGTTAGTGAATCCGGATAATGCAAAAACCAAAGAGTGGTTGAAAAATACGGTAGTGATCATGGACCCTTGCATTAACCCCGATGGTCGTGATCGATTTGCCAACTTCTTCAACCAATATGGAAACAATCCGCCTAATCCTGATCCGCAGGCACGCGAACATGCAGAGCCATGGCCACGTGGAAGAGCCAATCACTATCTCTTTGATCTCAACCGCGACTGGGCGTGGGAAACACAGATTGAATCGCAACATCGAATAAAAATTTATAATCAATGGATGCCACATGTGCATGTAGATTATCATGAACAGGGTTATAACAATCCCTATTACTTCGCCCCTGCTGCTGAACCCTTTCATGAAGTGATTACTCCCTGGCAACGTGAATTTCAAAATACTATTGGAAAGAACAATGCTAAATATTTTGATGAACAGGGTTGGTTATATTTTACAAAAGAGCGTTTCGATTTGTATTATCCCAGCTATGGTGATACGTATCCTACGTATAGTGGTGCCATTGGCATGACTTATGAAAAAGGAGGTATTGGCGCGGGGCTCACGGTTACCACAACAGAAGGCGACCCAATGACATTGAAAGATCGTCTAACGCATCACTTCACAACGGGTATGGCAACTATTGAAGCATCTTCAATGAATGCAACACGCCTGGTGGATGAATTTGAAAAGTATTTTAAAGAGAACATGAATGCACCCGCTGTGCCATATAAAACATATGTGATTAAAGGTGATAACAATCCCGATAAGCTGAACAAGCTCACCGCGTGGCTTTCCACACACAGCATTCAATACGGACATGCTGCTGCCGGCCGCGCAGCCAGAGGTTTTGATTATCAGACACAGGCACAGAATAATTTTTCATTGACTACAGATGATGTAGTTGTTAATATTTATCAGCCGAAAGGCAGATTTATCACTACGGTGTTTGAGCCTCAAAGCAAACTCACCGATTCACTCACCTATGACATCACCGCCTGGAACCTGATTTATGGATATGGATTGAAAGCTTATGCGATGAATGAAAAAGTAGCAGTAGCAAAACCCTATCACCCCAAAAAAATTGCAAATGATAAGATAGACGCAAAACCGTATGCCTATATATTCCGATACGAAACGCTCAATGATGTTGAGTTTCTTGCATCATTGATGAAGAAAAATGTAAAGGTGCGTGCTAGTTTAAAGGGATTTACACTGAATGGACAAACCTTTGCACCTGGTAGTTTGATTGTTACCCGCAGAAACAATGAAACGATTGTTGATTTTGACAACGTGGTGCAAACAACGGCCAATCAGTTTGGCAGAAAAATAGTTACTACCACCACAGGGTATGTAGATAAGGGTTCTGACTTCGGTTCTTCTGATGTGAATTTTTTAAAGGCGCCAAAAGTTGCTTTGTTGGGTGGCGACCAGACATCGTCATTGGCACATGGTGAAGCATGGCATTTCTTTGAGCAACAAATTCATTATCCGGTTACGATTATCGGAACGGATTATTTCCGCAGCGTTGACTTATGGAAGTATGATGTGTTCATCATTCCCGATGGAAGTTATCGTCTCTTTGATGAGGCTGCACTGGGCACCATTGAACGATGGGTGACAGATGGCGGCAAACTGATCGTAATGGCGGGGGCCACCTCAGCTTTTAATGATAAAAAGGGATTTGGGTTGAAAGAATACGCTACTGAAGATGCCAAGAAGCAAGCAGAGAAAATGGCGAAGGAACAGGCAGAGAAAGAAGGGCCGCTGAAATATGGTGAAGCAGAGCGCAAAGGATTATCCAACGCGATTTTTGGAGCGATATATAAAGTGACATTAGATGCAAGCCATCCATTGGCATTTGGGTTAGGGGACACTTATTATTCATTGCGAACAAACACCCTGCATTATTCTTATTTAGATAAAGGTTGGAATGTGGGAATTCTGAAAGGGAAACAAAAACCATTGATCGGCTTTGCCGGAGTAAAAATTAACAAGGCATTGGAAAACACTATGGTGTTTGGTGTGGAAGACAAAGGCCGTGGCAAGGTGGTGTACATGGCAGATAATCCTTTATTCCGTTGCTTCTGGGAGAATGGCAAAATGATGTTTGCCAACGCGGTGTTTATGGTGGGGCAGTAAAATTTTTATGTGACAGGTGCGTTCCGCTATAGCGCATAAAAAGCATTTCATATTATTGGAAAGTTATGTTTATGCTGATTTTGATTTTGAATTGAAACCCAATTATTCGAATGTTCGTATTTCATGCATCTAACTGATAGAAGCATGAAAAGACTCATTGTATTTCTCTTATTGACAGCATCATTTTTCTCGTGCAAAGAAGAGGAGTTCGACCCCACGGGTGATCTTACTGTGA
>JALOMN010000378.1 GCA_025455445.1 Cyclobacteriaceae bacterium | reverse complement strand
TCAAAATCCAGGCTGTAGGAACCAAATTTTGCAAAATGTGCCCGATCGAACGTGGCAAACTCCTGCTCAACAATAATGGTGCGCAATATTTCCGGAATTTGCTCTAGCTTTTCGGCAGGTGTATTATATACTACACCGAGGGTGAATACAATGCGCCTGCGATTCATCCGTTTAAAATTATGGATGCGCGACTTTGTTAAGTCACTATTTGAAAACGCAAGTTGCTCTCCACTGATACTGGTTAGTCGTGTGGTTTTAATGCCAATGTGATCTACCGTTCCTTTTTTATCGTCTACTGTAATAAAATCACCTACTTCAAAGGGCCTGTCAAAAAAGATTACAAAGTAATTGAATAAGTCACCTAAAATATTTTGTGCCGCCAGCGCGATGGCAATACCACCAATTCCTAAACCGGCAATGATCGTGGTGATGTTGTAACCGAGGTTATCGAAAATAAACAACAGACCAATAGTCCAGATAATGAAATTCACAATGAGCATGATGCCATTGAGTTGTTTCAGTTTTTCCACGCCACCTTCCTGGTTTCCAATAAATGACTCCAGCATAAGACGCAGCACGGAAGAGATCATTCGTATTATATAGAAAGTGAAAATCACTGACATTACATGGCCAATAATTTTGTCCACCTTTTCAGAAAATGAGAGATAGCTCAGGCCTATATATATTGCCACAAACATCAACACGGGCAATCCAAACTTCTCAATCCCGCTTATCAGGTAATCATCCAGTTTGGTTTCCGTGTTTTTGGTCCAGCTTTTTATCTGGTTCAGTAATCGCTTTCTGAACAATCGTATCAGAATAATACCACCAATACTGATTGACAGTGCAATCAGGTAATGAAATACCGTGTTACCATAATATTCGTGCTCCAGAAATTCGTTCATAAAAAAACAGTTAGTGCGTCACAAAATTAATAGCTTCCGGAGATAATCATTCAATGAATACGAAATTCACCGCCAATAGAATTTGTAATCAACTTTATACTTCTTTGCCTAATTTTCAATTTCAAATCTCATAGTATGAAAAAGCTTTTACTGTTTCTGTTCATTATTCCTTCTGCGTTTGCCCAGCAACTTGAGCCATTAACAATAGAAAAGATCATGCGCGATCCGAAATGGATGGGCGTGGCGCCTTCTAATCTCAATTGGTCGGATGATGGCAAGCAACTTTATTTTAACTGGAATCCCGAAAATAATGCGGGTGATTCGCTCTATACTATTTCTGTTACTAACCGGGTGCCGCAAAAAGTTGCTGTTGCGGTGAGAAGAACAATGCCTTCTGTAAATGGATCATATAATAGAATGTTGACCAAAAAAGTATATGAGAAAAATGGTGATTTATTTCTGCTGGATATCCTGTCAGGAAAAATCAGCCAGGTAACGAATACACTTGATCGTGAATCCAATCCCACATTTTCGGCTGATGAGAAAAGAATACTATTTCTTGCCAATAGCAATTTATTCAGTTGGGAGACTGCCACAGGCATATTCACACAGCATACTGATTTCAAGCGCGGTACTAAAAGACCAGAAGCGAAACCCACTGAACAGGAGAAATGGCTGAAAGCGGATCAACTTGCTTACTTTGAAGTACTGAAGCAACGCAGTGATGATCGTAAAGCTACGGATAAAAGTCGCAAGGCCGATCAACCTAAACGTCCTAAGGAAATTTATCTGGATGAAAAGAACATCAGCAACATTCAATTAAGTCCGGATGGAAATTACATCACCTATACACTCACTAAAAATGCAACTGCGAAGAGCACCATTGTACCCAACTATGTAACTGAATCTGGCTTTACAGAAGACATTCCGGCACGTACCAAAGTAGGTGCTCCACAAAATCAATCGGAGTTGTTTATTTATGATTTAGTGAAAGACACAGTAGTTTCTGTAAGGGCGGATGATATTCCGGGCATCTTCGATTCGCCTGAATACAAAAAGGATTACTCTGCCAATTCAACGAAAGACGGCAAAGAGAAAAAGCCGGAAGCAAGATCAGTTACCTATTCAAACCTAATCTGGTCAGCGGATGGAAAGAACAATGTGTTGGTACTACGCGCACAGGACAATAAAGATCGTTGGATTGTATCACTCGACTTAACTACACGTAAATTCAAACTCATCGATCGCCAGCATGATGAAGCATGGATTGGCGGCCCGGGCACCGGAGGATTTTTTGGAGGTGCCAATGTGGGCTGGCTTGCTGATAATAAGTCGGTATGGTTTCAGAGTGAAGAGAGTGGCTATTCACATTTGTATGTTGCAGACATCACCACCGGCAAAAAGCAGGCGCTCACTTCAGGTAAATATGAAGTGCAGTCGGTAGAATTATCACGCGACAAAAAATTCTTTTACCTCACCACCAATGAAGTGCATCCCGGTGAAAAGCATTTTTATAAACTTCCTGTTGCTGGCGGCAAAGCAGAAAAACTCACTTCGATGACAGGTGCACATGAAGTGTCCATGTCGCCTGATGAAAAGTGGCTTGCCTATCGCTACTCATACAGTAACAAGCCGTGGGAACTTTACATCCAGGAAAATAAAGTGGGTGCGAAGCCAATACAAATCACAAATTCGCTTACTACAGAATTTAAATCGTATAACTGGAAAGATCCAGAAGTCACCACCTTCAAAGCACGCGATGGCGCTGATGTGTACACACGCATCTACAAACCTGAAAAACCAAATGGTGCAGCGGTAATTTTTGTGCATGGTGCCGGTTATTTGCAAAACGCACACAAGTGGTGGAGCAGTTATTTCCGCGAATACATGTTTCATAATTTGTTGGTCGACAAAGGTTACACTGTGCTCGACATGGACTATCGCGCAAGTGCGGGCTACGGCCGCGACTGGCGCACGGGCATCTATCGTTTTATGGGCGGAAAGGATTTGACTGATCATGTAGATGGCGCGAAGTGGCTGACAGAAAAATATAACATCGATTCGAAGCGCATTGGCATTTATGGCGGCTCCTATGGTGGGTTTATTACATTGATGGGCATGTTCACCACACCCGATGT
>JALOMN010000377.1 GCA_025455445.1 Cyclobacteriaceae bacterium | reverse complement strand
TGGTGTATTCGTTTAACGATGCCAGTGCCAAGGAAAAACACACCACTCAATATTTTGAGATTTCAGGTAACAGAGCAATTTATCATGAAGGCTGGTATGCACGCACAATTCACAGGGCACCCTGGGAAAGAGAAGTAAGAAGACCGTTGGCCGAAGATATCTGGGAACTATTCAATGTATCAGAAGACTTTAGTTTGATAAATGATCTTGCTGCTAAAAATCCTGAAAAGCTGAAAGAACTTCAGGACCTATTTATGCAAGAAGCGGAAAAGAATTTTGCATTGCCCCTTGATGATCGCCTGTTTGAACGCATGATTGCTGCCAACGTAGGTCGCCCGGATATTATGGGAGATCGCAAAACACTCACCTTGGCAGAAGGCATGGTGGGTATGTCAGAAAATGTGTTTATCAATATCAAGAACAGACCGATCACGCTTACTGCTGAGGTAGAAATACCGGCAGGTAAAACCGCGAATGGAATTCTTATTGCACAAGGCGGACGCTTTGGTGGCTGGGCATTGTATGTGAAAGATGGTATTTCAGCGTATGACTATAACTTCCTGGGCATGCAACGCTTCACCGTTTCATCCTCTGTTAAACTAACCCCTGGCAAACACACTATTAAGTTTGACTTTGCCTATGATGGTGGCGGTCCAGGTAAAGGCGGTATGGGTACCCTTTACATTGATGATAAAAAAGTGGGTGAAGGAAGAATCGAACACACTCAGGCCGGCATCTTCTCTGCGGATGAGACTGCCGATGTGGGTATTGATTTAGCTACACCCGTAGTGGAACGGATTGGTGCAGAAGCAAAATCAAAATTCAACGGAAGCATACCAAAACTGGTCGTGGAAGTGAAATAACAATCAAGTGCCACTTCATGGAATTGCAGACGACAATTCAATAGAAAAAGTAACAAGGTGCTGATCAGATAAAAAAAATAATTTAAATTAAAGCCGGTCAAAATAACCGGCTTTACTTATTCTAACTATGAATAAAACCCAACGCACACATATCAATATTATAATGGTTCTTTCGGTGTTGCTTTTCAATTGCGAAAGGAAACCCATCGTTACAATTGAGGAAGCCCGCACTATCGCCAAAGAAGCGTATATCTATGGAAACCCATTAGTCGATAACTACAGGATCCTCCACGCTTATTTTGTTGACCAGAATAACCCGGAGTTTAAAGCACCTTTCAATCAGATAAAAAATATTCCTAAGGTGTACACTCCGGAAGACAAAGCCATACAAACACCTAACTCGGATACACCCTACTCCATGGTCTGTCTGGATTTACGAGCAGAGCCTGTAGTGGTAACACTTCCCTCCATTGAGAAAGGTCGTTACTTCTCTGTGCAAATGGTGGATGGATACACTTACAACTTTCACTACATGGGCAGTCGCACCACTGGCAATGAGGGTGGAAATTATTTGTTTGTAGGCCCGGATTGGAAGGGAGAAATCCCTGCAGGTTTTAAAGAGGTAATCCATTCTGAAACACAATTTGTATTAGCCATCTTCCGCACGCAGCTGTTTGAACCGGCAGACTTACCCAATGTAATCAATGTACAATCAGGATATCAGGTGCAGCCGCTTTCTACCTATATGAAACAACCTGCGCCCGCACAAAAAGTTTCGACAGAGTTTCTCACTCCACTCAATAAGGAAGAGCAAAAATCGAACTTACTTTTTTTCAAACAATTGAACTTCTGGTTGCAATTCTGCGCCACACATGAAAGTGAAAAAGCATTGATGGAACGCTTTGCAAAAATTGGTGTAGGTGCCGGCAAGGAGTTTGATCCTGAAAAATTTTCTCCCGAAATAAAAGAAGCCATTGCCGAAGGAATGAAAGATGCCTGGCAAGAACTTGAAGCCTTGAAAATAAATGAAATCAAAACAGGTAAAGTCACTAGTGGTTCATTGTTCGGTACTCGCGAATTTTTAAACAACAATTATCTTTACCGGTTTGCCGGTTCAGATTTGGGCATCTATGGTAACTCAAAAGAGGAGGCGATGTACCCATTGTATCAGGCTGACGCCAACAGCATGCCATTGGATGGTGCAACAACTCGATATACACTTACATTGAAGGAAGATGAACTTCCTCCGGTAAATTCGTTCTGGTCATTTACTATGTATGAGATGCCTTCCAGTTTGCTCACTGCGAATGCAATCAATCGCTACCTGATTAACTCACCCATGTTGCCGAAGCTTAAGCGCAATGCTGATAAAAGCATTACACTCTATATCCAACATGAATCACCGGGAAAGGATAAAGAAGCCAACTGGCTGCCAGCACCCAATGGACCTTTTGCGTTAGTGCTAAGACTATATTGGCCAAAACCGGAAGCCATGAACGGCACCTGGAAACAGCCACCTTTGCAGCCGGTGCAGTAATCTATTGCCCTTTTTATTCAAACAATTTATATCCATAAGACATAACAAATGAAAAAACTACTTTCAGTAATCCTGTTGTTTTATGTACTGCCTGTTGCTTATGCACAAAGTGATAAAGACAAACTTGCGCTGGCCATCAATGCTGCGGATGAAGCCAATACCAAACAACTCATGCAATACATCTGGAAGCGCAAGTCAGATGTATCGATTGGGGGGGAGCATAAACTCACCACTATCACGGAATTCAGTTTTGATGATCAAGGTAAACTTCAGGCAAAGATTGTAGACGCAGAAAGCAGCGTGAAGCAAAAACCCGGACTTCGCGGAAAGGCACAACAAAGTGCAGCCGAAGATAAAATGGATTATGTGGGCAAAGCATTAGAACTGGCCTCAGCTTATACCTTCATGACGAAAGGTCAACTGCTGGATTTTTTCACCAAAGCTACCATTACTGAAATAGATGGTGTGATAGAAGCCACCAGTGCCGATGTGTATGTAAAGGGTGATAAACTTACTATCTGGGTGGATAAGAAAACCAACTTGTACATCAAAAAGAAATTCTCAAGCCTTATGGGTAAAGATGCGATAGATGGCGAAATCAATTATGAAAAATTCAGCAATGGTGTAAATCATGGTTCTACCACTGTGCTG
>JALOMN010000047.1 GCA_025455445.1 Cyclobacteriaceae bacterium | reverse complement strand
GAATTAGAACCCGAAAACAAAGGAGAATAAATGTATGCTGGCCGGAAAAAAGATTTTGCTGGGTGTAAGCGGTAGTATTGCCGCTTATAAATCAGCACTTTTAGTTCGGCTCTTAGTAAAAGAAGGTGCACAGGTGAGAGTAATCATGACGCATTCCGCGCATGATTTCATCACGACACTTACGCTGGCTACACTTTCAAAAAATCCTGTACTTACAGAGTTTACCGCTGAAAAAAACGCAGGCACCTGGAACAACCACGTGGAGTTAGGTTTATGGGCTGACTTGTTTGTGATAGCGCCAGCCAGCGCCAACACGCTTGCTAAGATGACCCATGGAACATGTGATAATCTGTTGTTGGCTGTATATCTTTCTGCACGCTGCCCGGTGTGGTTTGCACCTGCAATGGATTTGGATATGCTTGAGCATCCATCCACACAAAATAATATTCAAACGCTTAAAAGTTATGGCAATAAAATAATTCATCCTGGTGTTGGTGAACTTGCCAGTGGCTTGATAGGCGCTGGACGCATGGCGGAGCCAGATGAGATTGTAGAAAAAATAAAGATACATTTCACAAAATCAAATGTACTGAAGGGTAAGAAGGCGCTGGTAACTGCAGGACCTACTCACGAGGCGCTAGACCCGGTGCGCTTTATTGGTAACAACTCAAGCGGAAAAATGGGCTATGCCATTGCAGAAGAATTGGCTGATAAAGGTGCTGACGTAGTATTGGTTTCAGGACCAACCACGCTAACATTGAGTCATCCCAAGATTAAAATTATAAAGGTAAATTCTGCTGACGAAATGTATCAGGCATGCATTTCAAATTTTGACCCTACAAACATCTTTGTGTTGGCCGCTGCCGTTGCAGATTACAAACCTGCTACCCAGGCTGAACAAAAAATTAAAAAAACTGACACCACGCTAAGTATCGAACTGATTCGCACACGCGACATCGCAGCCGAACTGGGTAAACAAAAAAAGGAAACTCAATTTATTGTTGGCTTTGCCTTAGAAACAGAGAACGAAAAGGAAAATGCTATAAAAAAACTGGCTTCCAAAAACTTCGACCTTATTGTATTGAATTCACTGAATGATAAAGGGGCTGGTTTTGGGCATGATACGAATAAAATAACGCTGATATCCAAAAAAGGAGAAACCACTGAATTTAGTTTGAGATCTAAAAAAGAAGTTGCGCGTGATATCGTTAATGCAATAATTACCAGCACACATGCTTAAGTATTTGTATTTCATTCTACTCTTCACAATTTCCATAGCATCATACGGACAAGAATTGAATTTTAAGGTTACTGTAAATGCCGACCAGATTCAAACAACTGACCGCGGCATATTTAAAGATATGGAACGTGCTTTTGCAAATTTTTTAAATACCCGCAAATGGACGAATGATTCGTATGGCTCACAGGAAAAAATAAATTGCACACTTTTTCTGAACATCACCAAAATGCCTTCTATTGGCAATTTCGCAGCCAATGCGCAAATTACAGCTGCCCGCCCGGTATACAACAGCAATTATGAAACTGTATTGCTGAACTTTGCAGATCGCGAATGGGAGTTTGAATATATTGAATCACTTCCTCTTGAGTATAACGACAATACATACATTGCAAACCTTACGTCCATGCTTGCCTTTTATGCCTACATCGTGTTGGGTATGGATTACGATTCATTTAGTGAGTTAGGCGGCAATACCTATATTCAAAAAGCATTGATTGTGGTAAACAACGCGCAAGCTGGCAATCGTTCAGGATGGGCCGCATTGGGCAGTACGCGCAACCGTTACGCACTGATAGAAAATCTCAATAATCCTCAAATGGTAGATCTGCGCAAAAACACCTATAAATATCACAGGCTCGCGTTGGATACATTTGATAAAGACCCAGATAAAAGCAGGGAAATAATTTTAGAAACCCTTAGAAATATAAAGAAGGTTTGGAACATATACCCGAACTCAATTTTAATGATCTCATTTTTTGATACCAAGGCAGCTGAACTGGTAAACATATTTTCAGAGGGAAACCTGAACGTGCGCAGAGAAGCTTATGACTTATTGATTGCGTTGGATCCCAAGCGTAATATTTATCAAAAAATCATTTCTAACTAAGTAATTTCTAAATCTGTACTTCTTAAATTAGAAGTCCAATCCAACCGACTCCGATGCTAACTCACCTGATCATAAAAAATTATGCGCTGATCAAACATCTGGAGTTATCACCTTCGGCAAACTTAAATGTAATTACCGGAGAGACCGGAGCCGGAAAATCAATCATGCTCGGAGCCATCGGCTTATTGCTTGGTAATCGTGCCGACTCAAAAACGCTTTGGAATGAAGAAGAGAAATGTATCACAGAAGCCACGTTTAATGTTGCTGCCTATAAATTAAATGAACTTTTTGATGAAGATAATTTAGACTACAGTGACCTTACTACCTTACGAAGGGAAATAAGTCCTGGTGGAAAGAGTCGCGCATTTATTAACGATACGCCTGTTACATTAGATGTGATGCGGAAAATAGGAAGCCGGTTGATGGATATTCATTCACAACATGAAACGCTTGAACTCGCAACAAAATCATTTCAACTAAATGTAATTGACTCTTATGCCGATAACTCCGCACTCAAAAATAACTATCAGCAAGTGTGGAAGAAATTTTTAGATGCCCAGGCAAAGTATGATGCATTGCTCAAAGAATCAGATACACTCAAAAAAGAATCTGACTTTGTACAATTTCAGTTAGATGAATTAAGCAAAGCCAATCTGCAGGAAGGTGAGCTCGAACAATTAGAATCTTCCCTAAAAATCATGGAGCATGCAGAAGAAATTAAATCACATTTTCACTCCATCATTGATCAGTTAGGGCGGGCCGACTTTTCAGTAAGTTCTATTCTTTCAACCATCCGGGGTCAGTTTCAGCAGATAGCTACTTATTCCTCTTCGTATGAACATTTGCTGCAACGTTATGAAAGTGCCCGGATTGAATTGAATGATATTCTTCAGGAACTTGAAACAGAAGAAGAAAAAATAGAATTCGATCCGGAATTGACCGAACAAACCAAAGATCGCCTTGGCTTACTTTACCAGTTGCTGCAAAAACACAGGCTAAAACAAGTTTCTGAACTCATTGAACTCAGAAATGAACTTCAGCAAAAAGCAGATAAAACACTCAACCTCGATCACCTGGTAAATTCCGCCAAACAGACCCGGGATGAACTTGAAAAAGCCTTACAGGAAACTGCGAAAAGATTAAGTGAATCGCGTAAAAATATTTTTAATCCACTATCCAGTCACCTGATTACATTACTGAAAGAATTAGGGATTGCCGAAGCGCAATTAGCAATTGGACATACTATTGTATCACCCAATCTTACCGGAATAGACAGCATTGAGATCTTATTTAGCGCAAATAAGGGAGTATCACCCAAACCGCTCGCGCAAGTAGCCTCGGGCGGTGAATTTTCACGGGTGATGTTTAGCATAAAATATGTGATGGCTGAAAAAACTGCATTGCCTACGTTGATACTCGATGAGATTGACAGTGGAATATCTGGTGAAATCGCCATTCGCCTGGGCAATCGGATGAAAGAAATGGCGCAGCGACACCAACTGATTTCGATAAGTCACCTGCCACAAATCGCCTCCCGGGCCGATGCTCATTTCTATGTTTTTAAAGATAATAGCGCCTCCCGAACAATGACTGCAATAAAAAAACTATCGGAAGAAGAGCGAATTCAAGAAATTGCCCAAATGATTGGTGGGGCCACCCCTTCTGAAAAAGCCAAAGAAAGTGCCCGTGAAATGCTACTTTCTTAGATATTAGTGGCCACGATAGGCTTGAAAATTTATTTTATTTTACTATTTTGTGTTTGATAAGGTCACTTAATCATTGATTTTGACCTTAAAAATTTATTACAAAATTAATTTTAGTTAGCATTATGAACATTTTTGTTGCCCGATTGAATTTTAAAACCAGACGAGAAGAACTCGAAGCAGCCTTTGCAAAATTTGGTGAAGTAACGTCAGCAAAGATTGTAAAAGACCGTGAAACCGGAAGATCAAAAGGATTTGGATTTGTTGAAATGGCTAACGATGAAGAAGCCAATAAAGCAATTGCCGCATTGAATGAAACCGAATTGGATGGCCGCACTATTGTGGTGAAACCCGCAAACCCCAAAGCCCCCGCTGAAGGAGGTCAATAAACGCTAACTTAATAACAACCCTATAACACCTGATGGCGAGTAGTGATACTCGCCATTTTTTTTGCCTCCTGTAAATTTCAATGTTGTGATGAAATAAGTGAATACGTACTTTGTCGGGCAAATCACCTATGGAAGAAAATTCAGGCAACTCACAATTTAAAATAGCGGGATTTCTTGCCGGACCAGGAGCCTTTCTGATAATCCAGGCTTTGGTAGACAATGATTTTATTTCGCCCGGAGCCAACAAAGTATTTGGCATCGCGGCATGGATGATTATTTGGTGGATAAGTGAAGCTGCCCCCATTCCTATTACTGCATTGCTTCCCTTGGTGATGTTTCCTTTTTTAGGCGTAATGAAAATGAGCGAGGCCACTGAGCCTTATGCAAACCCCATCATATTTCTTTTTATGGGCGGATTTATGATTGCATTAGGACTTGAAAAACATCGTTTACACGAACGTATCGCACTCAATTTAATTCGCATCACTGGCACTTCAGGCAATGGTATTATTTTAGGATTTCTTATCGCCACCGGTTTTATCAGCATGTGGATAAGCAACACAGCCACCGCCATGATGATGCTGCCAATTGCCATTTCAGTTATCGATTTGTTAAAGACAGATCAACAGAATATTCCTGAAGTATTAACCAAAGGAGAACGAAATTTTGGCATTGGCCTTATGTTGGTGATTGGATATGCTGCCAATATTGGAGGCATCGCTACGATTATCGGCACACCGCCTAATGTTGTATTTATTGGCTTGCTGGATCAGGTGTATCAGCAAAAGATTCCATTCGGCAAATGGATGTTGATCGGTTTTCCCCTCAGCCTGATTTTACTTGCTGCCTGTTATTTTATTATCACGAAAGTACTTTTTCCTAATGGCCTTAAAAAAGTGCATGGCTCAGAAGAACTCATAAGAAATAAACTGAAGGAATTAGGAAGCATACGTAAAGAAGAGAAACTGGTACTCACAATCTTTGCACTTACCTCTTCACTATGGATTTTTCAGCAACCCATCAATTTGTTGCTCGGAAATGAAATGTTGAATGATACCAACATTGCCATGTTAGGTGGCAGCCTTATGTTTGTGGTTCCCTCCAGTTTAAAGAAATTAAAATTTCTTCTTTCCTGGCGAGATACAGAAAAACTCTCTTGGGGCATTCTGATTTTATTTGGCGGTGGCCTGTGCCTGGCAAAAGGATTATCCGATGCCGGCATCATTCAAGCAGTAGGAGCAGCCATCGCAAGCCAGAGCAGTTCGGTAAACTGGTTATTACTTGGACTAATCACTGCCTCCATATTCATCACCGAATTGATGAGCAATGTGGCATTAGTTCAGATTTTCATTCCGGTTGTATTTGGTATTGCTGTAAACCTTGGGCTGAATCCCATTTACCTGGGGATGCCGGTGACCTTCGCTGCTAGTATGGCTTTTATGTTTCCGGTAGCCACCCCACCCAATGCCATCGTGTTTTCAAGTGGTCATATGCAGATAAAAGACATGATGCGGGCAGGAATTCTTCTCAATATTATTTCCCTCATCGTTATTTATTTCACCGCTCAACTTTTTATTGCCAGACTTTACTAACTAAAAAACCCGGCTCAGCACCGGGTTGTTATCATTCAAAAAAACTCAAGTTAGTCCTTATTCTTTTTCTCCTCTATCAGGTAAGCCATACCTAAGCCAAGACCACCAAAGATCAGGATCATAGAAAAGTATGCGACCTCTTCCATATTAAAGGCAGCATCTAGCCAGAAACCCATCAGTATACCAATACCACTTCCAATCAAAAGCAATGCAGCACGCAATGCGCCTGAGGTGCTGCGCTCCTTTTTAAAGAGATCAGGGCTTAAACCTTTATCAATAATTGCCATTCGCTCTATATTTTCATACTTGCGTATATAGGCTACCATCACAAATGCTCCCAGTGTAATGATAATGGGTAACATGATTCCTAAAACCGGGATAATGATTGCGTCATCCATAATTGTATTTGTTAATTTTTGCCTCTTTGACGCAAGACCACGCCAGGCAGTTACAGCCAGATTGAAATATTTTTAATAATCTTCTCCGGTGCCAGGTAATACATATGGAAGCACATTAAATAACAATTTCCTCGCCAAAAGGATCTAAACCAAAATCCATGTAACTTCCATATTAAATACTGCGTCAAAGAGCCGTGATCACAACTGAAGATGAATATTTGTTGATAGACCGGATTCTGGCTGGTGAACGAGAACTTTATGCCACACTGGTAAATAATTATAAGCGCTATGCCTTTACCATTGCCATGAAAGTACTTGAAAACAGACCCGATGCAGAAGAAGCCGCCCAGGATGCGTTTATAAAAGCATTTCATTATCTGAAGGGATTTAACAGAAAAGCCAAATTCAGTACCTGGCTGTATCGGATTGTCTTTAATGTGTCGATAAGTTATAAACGCAAACAGAAACCGGTATTTCAAAATATAGAAACCAGTATTATCGAATATTCAGAAAGGGCAGATCATAACACTGAACAACAAGACAAAAATTTATTTATCGCCAAAGCCATGAACAAATTGAATGAAGCCGACCGACTGGCCATTCAGTTATTTTATATAAAGGAATTTAATCTCGAGGAAGTGGCTGAAATGATGGGACAAAATACCAATACGATTAAAGTGCGCATACATCGGGCACGCATGCGCCTGGCAGATGAACTTAAATTGATATTAAAAGAAGAAGCATTAACTTTATAGGGATATGAAAAAACTATCAATCGCTCAGGAAGAACTATTACTCCGATTTCTCGATGGAGAGTTGAGTGAGGAAGAAATAAAACGGCTTAAAAATCAGATTGCTCATTCACCTGAGTTACAAAACAGGTATACGGAATTGAAGACGGTACACTCTTTTCTATCTCGCAAAATTCAACTGGATGAACCCTCAAAATTATTCACCCAAACTGTAATGAATGGCCTGGATAGAAATCCTGAATTAGCAAATCATTCCTATAAAAATGGCATCTATCTTTTAGCAGGAATCCTGATAGCCTCTGCCCTGGCCGTAATGTTACTCTTAAATGGTGTATTTACTGAAACTACTTCCTCACTGGTGATTGATGCCACATCCTTACAAAATAAATGGATGACATTACCAACCCTTGCTATTCCTTTCAACGTCAAAATCATTATAAATGGAATTATCTTTTTGAATCTTGGGATTGCACTAATATTATTTGATCGAACTGTACTTAAGCCTTACTTTCAAAAAAGAATAATGATTCACTAAACGGTAATCCATGCAACGAAAACTTCTGATACTGATAAGCCTCCTCATAGTTGGATGCGCTGAAAAGAACAATGAAAATAAATTACCAGAAGAAATCATTTTATCGCTTTCCGGCAAAGAATATACGCCACCAGAATTAACCGCCACGCAACAAGCTAAATTAGACAGCAACCTGCAGGTGGCAATAAAAAACTTTGAAGCTTTACCTTCAGAAGAAAATTTTATCTGGTATGGCCGCAGACAAGCCTATCTATATAATTATCAAAAAGCTATTTCTATTTTCACTGAGGGTTTGAAGAAGTACCCGGAATCATTTCGGTTATATCGGCACAGAGGTCACCGGTATATCACCATTCGTGAATTTGATAAAGCCATAGTTGATCTGACCAAGGCTGCCGAACTGATGAAAGGCGCTCCGCTAGAAATTGAACCCGATGGTCAGCCAAACAAAATAAATAAACCACTTTCCAGCACACAGTTTAATGTGTGGTATCATCTTGGACTCGCCTACTATCTGAAAGGCGATTTCACCAATGCCGAAAAAGCTTACCTCGAATGCATGAAGGTTTCTGACAATGACGATTTAATCACCGCTTCTGTTGATTGGCTTTACATGACTTATCGAAGACAAAATAAAAATGATGAAGCAACCGTATTGCTTGAAAAAATTCATGATACGATGAACATCATTGAAAATGATTCCTACCTGAAACGACTTAATTTATATAAAGGTCTTTTACCTGTCGATTCCGTATTGAATGTAACTACAAACAATGAAGATGTAGATCTCGCCCTTGCCACACAAGGTTATGGTGTAGGTAATTGGTATTTATACAATGGAGACACTACACAAGCAATCGAAATTTTTGATCGTGTGCTGGCCGGTAAGCATTATGCAGCATTTGGTTTTATTGCAGCAGAAGCAGATCGGGTAAGACTGAAAAAAGAATAGAAATTCATATTCACCCGAAAAATAAATTTTCTTCACAATGGAGTCGCCCCAAAGAGCTATGCCATTGCAGGTGTTCTTCGACTGCAATCATCTCAACTAACACCATTTTGCCGGAGAAGAACGTTAAGGTGAAAGTTATGAGCGAGAAACACAAGAAGTCCAAAGTGGTGACTTAATGTAATCGCGCTCTTACCTTGTGTATAAACTTTATAAAATAAATATAATTTAATCATTGATGGCACGGCACATATACAGTAACTTTTCGTTGTGGCCAGTTGGGTTCCTTCCGTTAATGGTCAACGAGTCCCGAAATTGTCAACCCTTAAATTCAAGTCTAAGTCATTGTCACTGGTCACAGAAACCCAACTCCATAAATTATTTAATTGTACTTTTTTTCATGGATGGTATCCATGAAAATATTAGCTCAATTGTCAAAAGAGGAATTACCCAACTTACCCATTCCAATGTTGAGTCTCTAATTTCTTGTGAGTTTATAAAATAAAATAATTTGTCTTGAGGAATGTCGCCAATGAATCGAAGAAAAACGAAAACCAGTCCAAGTCCGTAACTACGAATCATAAATAGTCGGTGTGCAATTATGTTATTTTTTTTTATAGAAACCCAAGCACAAATTGTCATAAAGAGCCAAGTTGTCGAAAGGAGCAAAAGAGGAACTATGGAACCTTCTAAGTCAATTGTCAGTCCAAGATAAAATGCTGTCAGTCCACCTAATAGAGCGCCAGCAATGTAGATTTTGCCCATTGTCCGGTGGAGAGTCGTATGATTTATGCGAAGCCATGTCCAAAA
>JALOMN010000376.1 GCA_025455445.1 Cyclobacteriaceae bacterium | reverse complement strand
TGAATGATTTGTTTGATTATTTCTACATCAAGCAAGCCGATGCTTCGCGTATTTATGGTATGGAGATGGAACACTTGCTTTCACCCAATAAAATCAATTACCTCGTTACAGGTGATACGTTTATTGAAGAGCATATTCAGGGTATACCGGGCGATACCTTTATACAGCATTATCTTCCTGAACACACAGACTATAATCCGCTTCGCATAGCAAAGGAATTTGTTAAGTTTAACGAACGAAGCCTGGTGCAACTATTGGGTGATATGCGCAGAGATAATTTCGTGGTGGAGATTATACAGGATTTCGATGAATTGCATTTTCGCTTGCGCGCGATTGATTTTGACCAGGAGGCCTATGAAGGAAGTGTCCGTATCTATATGCCACAATACTTTAAAGAAAATAATCCCATAATCAACCTGGGTTTTAAAAGTATGTCGCCCGTGCTGGAACTTCAGTATCAAAAAGAAGAACGCATGCGGTTAAAGAGTCGTGTATTAGCATCATACCGGCAACTTAGCTCATTGCTGGATATCATGGAGATGGATACAATCTCTACAGAAGAAAATGTCATGCAACTTAAAAATGAGTTATGTATGTTATACCAGGATGATGCATTTACTGCCTGCACATCCATGGGTAGTATCATGAAAACCAGTCTTCAACTATTAGAGAAATATCCGGTTCGCAAAAGAATTAAACTAACCCCGGTGGCCCAATGAACAGTGATAATACAAATATTGAACAAATTGGATTGGTTACAGAAGCTACCGGTGGCTATGCAAAAATTTCGGTATTGGGTGCGGGATGTTCTTCTTGTCATAATAGCTTGTGCATGCTGGGCGATTCAAAAGCAAAAGAGGTGACAGTGAAATTAAATTCACTTACAGTTCATGCTGGCGAGGAAGTTATAGTGCGTATCAATTCTTCTTCGGGATATAAGGCAGTAATGTGGCTATATATTTTACCATTCATTCTTATGATTGGTTTATTGACTTCGGTAAGTCAGCTTGGTTATCATGAAAGCATTGCCGGATTAGTTTCCTTGGCGATTCTTATTCCATATTTTAGTGTGCTTTATTTATTTAGAAAAACTTTAGCAAGTCAGTGCAGAATTGACATAGCAAAACGATGAACCAGGTAATTCTTTATACGATTATCAGCTTAACTGCGATTGGCATAGTAGCCGCAGTAGTGATATACTTTGTTTCCAAGAAATTTGCGGTGCAGGAAGATTCCCGTATTGCAGATGTAGAACAAGTATTACCCAATACAAATTGTGGTGGATGCGGCCAACCTGGTTGTCATGCTTTTGCCGTAGCAGTAGTGAATGCCGGAGATCTTTCCACGTTGCATTGCCCGGTAGGTGGCAATGCCGTGATGAAACAAGTGGCAGGTATATTGGGCGTGCAAGCAGTAGAAAAGGATCCCTATGTAGCTGTGGTTCGCTGTTCTGGTTCATTCGAGCACCGTAAAAAGACGAATGTATACGATGGCGCAGGTTCCTGTAAAATTGCCGCAGCTTTATATAGTGGCGATACCGGTTGTGCCTATGGATGTTTAGGTATGGCTGATTGTGTGGATGTGTGCGACTTTGAGGCGATGTATATGGATGAGAAAACTGGTCTTCCGGTAATCATCGAAGATAAGTGCACCGCTTGCAATGCGTGCGTGAAAGAATGTCCGAAAGATATTATAGAGCTCTGGCCGAAAGGCAAGAAAAATCAACGTGTGTATATAGCCTGCATGAACGAAGAAAAAGGCAGTACAGCACGTAAGGAATGTTCAGTAGCATGTTCCGGTTGCTCAAAATGTTTTGAAGCATGCCGGTATGATGCCATCACTATGAATAATAATCTGGCCGTAATCGATCCAGAGAAGTGTAAGCTATGCATGGAATGTGTTGAAACCTGTGATGTACATAACATCATTACAGCAAATGTTCCGGCAGAAAAAGTTACTGCAGCAACCGAACAACGACTAAAGCGCGAAGAAAGAGAACGTAAAAAAAGAGAAGCAGAAAAATTAGCGGCTCAACAAAATGACAACACCACTACACCACAAGCTTAAGACCTTTAAAATAGGAGGGATACATCCGGATGATAATAAAATTTCAGCCGGAGTACCGATTGTGCAATTGCCGTTACCTAAAATGGTTACCATACCCATTGCGCAACACATTGGTGCACCTGCAAAAATTGTGGTGCAGCGCGGTGATAATGTAAAGACCGGACAAGTAATAGCGGTACACGAAGGTTTTGTTTCTGCTAACATTCATTCATCTGTATCTGGCAGGATAGGAGTGATTGAAGAAGTGATGGATAGTTCAGGTTTTAAACACACCGCTATCTCCATCAGAGTAAAAGGCGATGATTGGGAGGAAAGCATTGATCGTACCGAGGATTTGGTAGAAGAGATCAAACTCGAGCCTAAAGAAATTGTATCACGCATTATGGAAATGGGCGTGGTGGGTATGGGTGGAGCGGCATTTCCTTCGCATGTAAAACTTTCTATTCCGGAAGGCAAGAAAGTAGATCATCTGCTTATTAACGGAGTAGAGTGTGAGCCTTATCTCACGGCCGATCATCGTGTAATGCTGGAGAAGCCAAAGGAAATTATAGTAGGTATCAAAATATTAATGAAGGCCCTGGGAGTAGAGCAGGCAATCATTGGAATTGAAGACAATAAGCATGATGCGATTGAATTGTTTCAGCAACTGCTGAAAGATGAAAAAGGCATTCGCGCAGAAGCGTTGGAAGTGCAATATCCGCAAGGAGGTGAAAAACAGTTAATCTCCGCATTGCTCAATCGCGAAGTTCCCTCCGGTGGATTACCTGCCGATGTAGGCGCGGTAGTGCACAACGTAGGCACAACGTATGCAGTATATGAAGCAGTGCAAAAAAACAAACCACTAATAGAGCGTGTAGTAACAGTGACTGGAAAATCAGTGAAGCAACCTTCTAATTTCATGGTTCGGATTGGCACTCCGGTAATTGACTTGCTGATAGCAGCTGGTGGTATTCCGGAAGATACCGGTAAGATAGTGAGTGGCGGACCGA
>JALOMN010000375.1 GCA_025455445.1 Cyclobacteriaceae bacterium | reverse complement strand
AAATACTTTTTTCATCACTATGATTTTGCTTCGAATTTTACTTCTTGCTTTCAATGTGGCTGCGGTAACATACCTGGTGTATCGGATTCTGCAGATTTATCGATCTGATGCTCAACAAAAAGAATGGAAGATTGGCATTGGAATTTTTTTATTGCTCGTGCCGATAACAATGGTTTTTGGTATTATAAAGCCGGGTATCGTCTACTTGTTTTTATACCCGGTAGCCATATCCCTTCATTTGTATCTAATCAGGAACACCTAATAAAAAAAGCCTGATAGATCAGGCTTTTTTAGTGTTTGAGTCAAAAGGAAAATCAGATAATCAACATGGCATCGCCATAGGTGAGAAACTTGTATTTTTCCTTTTTTGCAGTTTCATATGCTTTCATTATCAAATCAAAACCTCCGAAAGCGCAAGCCATCATTAATAAAGTTGATTCAGGCTGATGGAAGTTAGTTACCATAGCGCTGCAAATCTTAAAATCGTAAGGAGGGAAAATAAATTTATCGGTCCATCCTTCGCGTTCTTTTAAACGGTTATTTGCAGAAACAGCAGTTTCGAGCGCGCGCATCGTAGTGGTGCCTATCGCACACACTTTATTTTTATTATCCAGTGCCTGGTTCACAGTTTTCACTACTTCCGGACCAACAATATAGTTTTCTGAGTCCATTTTGTGTTTGGTCAGATCTTCTACATCAACAGCGCGGAATGAACCTAAACCAATGTGCAACGTAACAAAAGACATATCCACACCTTTTATCTGCAGGCGCTTCATCAGTTGTTTTGTGAAATGTAAACCAGCAGTGGGTGCTGATACAGCACCTTTATTTTTTGCGAAAATGGTCTGAAAGCGTTCTTTGTCAGCGGGCTCTACTTTTCTTTTGATGTATTTAGGAAGTGGTGTCTCACCCAGAGTTTCCACAATTTTATCAAACGCAACAGAGTCACCATCAAAAAGAAAACGGATCGTGCGGCCACGGGAAGTTGTATTATCAATTACTTCAGCCACCAGGTCGCCATCACCAAAATAGAGTTTGTTGCCCACACGGATTTTACGGGCAGGGTCTACCAATACATCCCATAAATGCATTTCGGCATTTAATTCACGAAGCAGAAATACTTCAATTTTAGCACCTGTTTTTTCTTTGCGGCCATACAAACGTGCAGGAAACACCATGGTGTCATTAGCAACCATTACATCGCCTTCGTCAAAATAGTTGACAATATCTTTAAAGATTTTGTGTTCAATTTTGCCGGTGTTTTTGTGAATCACCATCAAACGGGCATCATCTCTGTTTTCTGCAGGATGGTTGGCAATTAAACCGCTTGGGAGATCAAATTTAAATTCTGATAGTTTCATAAGCTTACGGGCTTTTTCCCTGGAACGGGAGTTTAAAATTAGGACGCAAAAGTAAGGATTAGTTTGAATCCTCAAGAAATAAAATTTAGAATTTAGAAACATTTAAGCGTTTTTTGCGTCCTTCAGGTGGAAGGATCAAGTAGAATTGATCAACGAATTTTACCGAAAAACATAAAATCGGTGTTTATTGCAACCCCATAACGTAACAAAGGCGTTTAACTCACATGCTTACTATTCGATTAATTTATGAGAGCCTCGGTTTTGCCTGGAGAGCTCTTAAATCAAACCTGATGCGCACCATCTTGTCACTGTTAGGAGTGACCATTGGTATCTTTTCGATCATTGCGGTGCTTACACTGGTGGATTCGCTCGAGAAAAATATTCGCGATAGTTTCAATTTTTTGGGAAGCAATGTGATTTATGTTGGCAAATGGCCATTTACCGGAGGCAATGGAAGGGATTGGTGGAAAGATTATATCAAACGCCCGAATCCTTCTTTTGCAGAATACCGCTTTCTCAAAGCCAACATGAAGCATGCGAGCACAGTATCAATTTATGCAGCTACCGGAAATATTACAGCCAAAGCGGGCAGCAGTAGTATCAATCAATTGAACTTGCGCGGTG
This sequence comes from Cyclobacteriaceae bacterium, assembly GCA_025455445.1. Taxonomy (GTDB): domain Bacteria; phylum Bacteroidota; class Bacteroidia; order Cytophagales; family Cyclobacteriaceae; genus ELB16-189. Next base: position 1,073 of record JALOMN010000375.1, on the reverse strand, counting down.
CCGGCCTGGATTATGATCAACTTTTTGAAATCAATCTTGAAAATGGTCGCTACCTCACTAACGAAGAAATTGAATCCGGACGCAACGTTGTAGTGTTGGGATTTGAAGTAGCCAAAGGATTGTTTAAAAATGACGATACTCCTATAGGCAAGCAGGTTAAGATTCGAAATTTGAAGTTTACAGTAGTAGGCGTAATGCAACGAGAAGGTGAAAGCTTTTTAGGCACACCCAGCAATGACTTCGGATGCATTATTCCTTACGAATCATTTCGCAAATTATATCAAACAGGTACAGGTAGATGGAACGAACTTGGATCTTCTATCGGCCTGAAAGGGTTTGATACAGATATAGGCCTTGTAGAATTGGAAAATGAAGCCCGCGGATTGATGCGCGTAAAGCGCGGAATGAAGCCAATACAGAAAGATAATTTTGCCTTAAACAGACCGGAAGCTATTGCAAATGCCATTAGTGGTGTATTTGATGTGTTAAGTATTGCAGGCTGGATAATTGGTGGTTTTTCTATGTTAGTAGGTGGTTTCGGTATTGCCAATATTATGTTCGTATCCGTAAAGGAGCGAACCAGTATAATTGGATTGCAAAAGTCATTGGGTGCAAAGAATTATTTCATCCTATTTCAATTCCTGTTTGAATCAATTTTCCTTAGCCTGATTGGTGGACTTTCAGGATTATTCCTCGTTTGGTTGCTTACCCTGGTTCCTTTTGGAAGTTTGCAAGTAGTGCTTTCAGTAAAAAATATTGTGCTGGGTTTGGGTGTATCTTCTGTAATAGGTTTAGTGGCCGGTATTGTGCCGGCAGCCATGGCCGCCCGCCTGGATCCGGTTGCAGCTATTCGCGCCAACTAATAAATAAAAAGGCCACTGGTTTCAGTGGCCTTTTTGCATTACCCAATTTTAATTTTAATCTTCTTTTTTGGCGGTTTCCTCTGCAGGATGAACGCCAATCTTCTCTTTAATTTTATTTTCAAGTTCTTCCGCTAATTCCGGGTTATCTTCAATTAATTGTTTGACTGTGTCACGACCTTGACCGAGTTTGTTGCCATTATAGGAAAACCA
>JALOMN010000374.1 GCA_025455445.1 Cyclobacteriaceae bacterium | reverse complement strand
CATGCTGGTTGCCATGAGTTGATATACCGTTGGCGGTATATTCATGTCCACCATCACAAATGAATTTAGCCGTATCGCATTCGTTTCAAGATTTCCTGAGCCCAGTGCAGATGCGGTGAGGTTAAAATCTTTTGTTCCCTTAAAGAAGTTGATTGGACCTTCAAAGCGCACTTCTTGTTTGTCTTCATTGTAAGCAAATACCTTCCCTGAAAGTTTTTCACCCGCAGCCTTCTGTCTGTCTTCTATTACAAATTCTGAACTTTCCTGGTTGTAAAAAAGTGATCCGCTGGGTAAAAAGAAATCCTCATCACTTGGGTCTTTTTTGTCATACACAAAGGTGATGTACAGACTATTATTTTCAGCAAAGTGCAATCCTGCATTTGCCTTTCGTGTTTCTTCGGTAACCGCACGATCAAAATCCAGATAAATATCTTTTTCATCGCCACTTTGTTCGTAGCGCAGCCATGTATCGTAATTCTTTATCTTTTTTAAATCAAGTTTTACATAGCCTCGCAATTGCAACGCTGGCCTGGTTGCATACATCGTCATATCGCCTTTATAATAAATACGCGGTGCAACCAATATGTTTTGACTTTCCGTAACTACACCATTGGCAACTGTCTGCATTGCTGGGCCTGAACTATCTTGCTTTTTAGTTTTTGTTTGCTCCGTAATAGCCTGAAGTCTAAAATCAGTCATATCAATTGCGAACGTATCATTTACTGAATTCACATATTGATAAGTAGCATGGCCTGAAAATTCTTTACGTGAAATTATATCCACTACGCCATTGGTTAACCTGTGATAACCATTAATTGTATCTAATACAATTACCGTATTTTTCAATTGCCCGATTTTAGCATTTTCGAGAATCAATACTTCATTGTTTTCCGGAGTGATTTTAGCATCTGCCACAATGATATAAGGTATGCCGCTCACTTTCAATTGCTGTGTTTTAATATCATATTCTGCGCGTTCCGCATTAAAGCTCAGCGAATCGAGGTCTTTGCGTGTGGTGTAGAAGTATGAGTTTTCGATTGGTACATCAGGAGCTTTGTTCATCACAATTTTTTGTGTTGTCAAATCCCATCTGGCTTCGGGTATAGATGTTCTGAACTGGGCATATGGAAATTCAATGGCAGCATCTCCTTCAACTTCCGGACTGACGGTCGCAAAATTCTGTTCAAGATTAAATTTCAACCTTACATCATTTGCTGCCAGCGCAGGCTTCTGCGGATTTTCTGTTTTCACTTCAAAGCGGGCGTGGCGTCCATCAAATTCCTTAGCCGAAAAACTTAACTCTTTAGATTGCACTTCGGATCCTCTTGTACTCAACAGACCATCACCACCTACTCCGTTTTTTGAAACAATAAGCCTTCCATTTAATGAAGCCGTTCCATTATATAAATCGAAAGGATCTTTCAGGTTCTTTACACTTAACTCATCAAGCTTAGGCAACCATTTTAATTGATAGTTCTTTAACACCACATTCGGATAATAAACCGCTCCAATTTGCTTCTCTACTATTTGCCCGGTTGTTCCATTACCCACTACTGAATCCGGGTAAAAGACAAAATCCTTAGATTCGACTGTAGTAGACAAATAATTTATTTTACCATTTGCCCGAATACCAGAATTATCGAGTTTCATGTCACCAAATAATTTTCCTTCACCCTGATATAAGCGATATCCTGAGGTTGGAACGGTGTGTGTAAAGCCCAACGATTTGTCGGGCATCGTGCGCAACTTCTCTTTGAAATTGGGGAACATTCCACTGGATACAAATGATCCGTCAAATTTTATCGATCCCGGATCGGCATCATTTAAACTATCCAGCTTAAAAGGTGGCACAACAAAGAATACCGATTTGTCATAGGCTCCATTGAGCACTTCTTTACGATCGAAATAAACAACACCACCGGCTGTTGCATCCAACCTCGGATAGTTTGGAATTTTCATTTTACCCGATTTATTAAATGGGTCATTGATATAAAGCGTACCTGAAGTTTTATTTGCTGACGCCATCATTCCTCCTTCTGCAGCGGCCAGCGAGTCTGCCCCCACCATAGAATTATTCAACCGTCTGCGCGAGCCATCTTTTTCTGTCACATAAAAACGGATGGAGTCAATGTGAGTCATTTTTATGAAGAAGCTATCATACTTCAGCGTAAAATTCTTACCAGAAATTTCAAAGTTACCAGCGGTAATAGTACCATTAAATTTCAGGTCACGATTTTGTAAAAAGGTGATGCGGCTGCTGTCAGGCTTAATGATTACGTTTAACGAATCGCTCACATTAAATTCTTCCACACCATTTATTTGCATTTTCCCTTCCGCAAAAGAAATAATAGCATTGGATACAGTATCGGTAAGTGAGTGAATCTTCATGTTGTCATAGTCTGCGTTACCTCGCATTGACTGCACCATATGAAAGGCCTTTTCATACACATGAATTTTTCCGGATGCAGCATCATACTCTATCATTCCCTTTTGAGATAAAAAATCGGATGCCTGTCTCATCAGGTTGAGGCTGCGCTTACCTTCTACTACCAAATCGAACACGGTAAAATCACTGCTGCCTGTTTCCGTAGCATGATTTACGTACAATGCCAGGGGATGAAACGGAAAACCCTTGCCACGCAGAATGCGATAATCTTCCGGATCAAAAAAGTCAACCGATTCAATCACCATCGGGGCCACCTTGCCTCCACCTACAATATCCAGTTTGATGGTATCCGTTTTTAAATTCCAAATAAGTCGATCGGCAGTAAAGTCAACATCGAAAAACGAAGAGGTAAAAGGCGCCTTGCGCAATTGACTGCTCTCTTTGGTGAGAATAAGTCTTTGTTTGTTGTATTGATATTCCAGCGCCATGGCAGGATGCACGATCGAATCATTGCGCTGATAGATAACCACCTTTGCTTTTTGCGATACGATGGTAGAATCCTTAAAACCAAATGACATTGCAATGGCCTTAAATTTTTTGTTGGATGCATCAGAGACTTCGAGTGTTGCAGGGAATCCTTCTACAGAATTACTATTGATGTATTTACCTTGC
>JALOMN010000046.1 GCA_025455445.1 Cyclobacteriaceae bacterium | reverse complement strand
CACTTTTTATTTAATACGCTTAATTCAATAAGTACACTGGTGAATAGCAGTAAGGATCAAGCCCGAAAGGTAATCACGCAACTTTCAGATGTATTTCGATATGCGCTTGATTCACATAATGGCGAAATGGTGAAGCTGATTCATGAAGTTGAGTTTATTGAGAATTATATTCGCATTCAACAAGTGCGCTTTGGTGATCGGCTTAAGTTTGAAAAGGCAATTGATCCAAGTTGCTTAAGTATCATGATTCCGCCAATGATATTGCAGCCGCTGGTTGAAAATGCCGTGAAATATGGCATCGCACCCAAGGAAGATGGTGGCACCATTTCGGTAATTGTAAAAAGGTCGGGCTCAATTATTTATTTTGAAGTAAAGGATAATGGATTGGGTACACTGGCCCAGAAGGTTATGGATGGCAGTTCCAGCGGGGTAGGCATGGCGAATACAGATTTGCGACTGAAGAGTTATTACGGTCCTCAATCTCATTTGCGGGTGCGGGCTTCAGAGCGTGGTTATTCTGTAAGTTTTTTTATTGAAGAAAAGGCGAAGCTGCTTACACAAGATAAACCCGCTCTTGCTGGTCAGGAGATTTAAAGTGTAAGTATTAAAGTAAGTTAATAAAGTGAACTAGTGAATCGAAGATAAAGACCTGGTTGGTTATAAAATTTTAAAACAAAATAAAAATGAACACTACCTGTATTATTATTGATGACGAAAAATTGGCCCGCGAATTATTGCGTGAATATTTATCGGCTTTTCCTGATATCGAAATAATAGGTGAGTGCAGCAAGGGCAGCGAAGCGGTTGAGCAAATAGATAAATTAAAACCCGATCTGATTTTTTTGGATGTGCAAATGCCAGGTATGACCGGCTTTGATGTACTCGATGAAATTGTACATATCCCATATGTAATTTTTACAACGGCCTATGATCACTATGCCATAAAGGCTTTTGAAAAAAATGCGGTAGATTATTTATTAAAACCACTTGATCAGGAGCGTTTTAAATTGGCAGTAGAGCGAGCGCAACAGCGCAAGAAGATTGAATCAGGAAATATTGAGGACTTGCTATCAAGTATGCACACCCATGCGCCACGGGCAAGTTACGAGACTCATATTTTTGTGCAGAAATCAGAAAAGCTCTTTAACCTTCCGGTGGAAGATATCATCTATCTGGAAGCGTCTGGAGATTACACGATTATATCCGCCAAAACGGATCAGTATGTAAGTTCTTCCGGCATAGGTAAACTGGAGGAAATAATGAACCCAGAGATATTTTTACGGGTTCATCGCTCTACCATCATCAATGTAAATTATCTTAAAGAGATTGAGCGTCATTTCAATGGTGGCATGGTAGTGAAGATGCAGAACGGTAAAAGCTTTCCGGTTAGCCGCACGTATGCGAAAATAATTCGCAGAAGAGTGGTATAATTCTTCACCTGTTTTTTGGTTAAGCTGCAATAATTTGTTGTACCCATACGGGAATTAATGCACATTATCTAACCTGCGCAGCTTAGCCGCTTTCCAGGCTGTTGCAGAGACCACGGCAAGTGTCATGCAACCACCAAAAATTACAGATTGCACTACGCCCATTAGTTTGGCAACCAGTCCTGACTCAAGCATTCCGATTTCATTAGAAGACCCAATAAACATACTGTTTACGGCCGCTACCCGGCCTTTCATATTTTCAGGAGTAAGTGTGTGTATAAGTGTACTTCTTACAATTACACTCACACAATCAAACATGCCACTGGCAATTAATAGAAACATGGAAAGCCAAAAGTTAGTCGATAATCCAAATCCTATCATTGAAAATCCGAAGCCAGCCACACTCCACAATAAAATTTTACCCATGTATTTTCGAATGGGATGATGTGTCATATACACCGCCATCGCTACTGCACCAATGGCAGGTGCTGAGCGGAGAAATCCCAATCCAATTTTACCAACGTGTAAAATTTCATCTGCAAAAATCGGTAATAAGGCAACTGCGCCACCAAAGAGCACAGCAAATAAATCAAGGCTAATGGCGCTTAATATGATTTGATTTTTAAAAACGAATTTTAAACCAGCAGTGATCTTTTCAACCATACCTTGTTCTTGTGTAACTGGCGGCAGAGGCTTGTTCGGAATTAGCGAGTAACAAATTAATGCAGCAATTACTAAAATGGCATCTACGGCATACGCAGCTGTAATTCCAAAAAAACCATAAACTAGTCCACCAACCATGGGACCACCCACTGCGGCACTTTCCCAAATGGTGCTGTTCCAGGTAATTGCATTTTGATAAAGTGAACGGTCAATTAGTTGAGGCATGAAAGAAAAGTTTGCCGGTGAGAGAAATCCTCGGGCAAGACCACTCACAAAAATCACCACATAGATGGGAAAGGCTCCATTGTTTAGAATAAACTCACCTAAATCTGTTGTAAAATAGAATAATGAAAAAGAGCAAACAGCAAGTGTGACCACACAGGCAAGAATAATTTTCTTTCTGGCTACAATATCGGCTAGATGACCTGCGTAAAGTGAAACCGTGATGGCGGGAATTGCTTCCGCTAAGCCAATCAAACCCAGTGAAAGAGGATCTCTTGTAATTTCATAGATCTGCCAACCCACCACCACACCTTGAATTTGTATGGCAAGCGTGATAAATAACCTGGATAACACAAATAGCCTGAAATCACGTACATAAAGTGCCGCATAGGGATTAGGCTTTATGCTACTCATAGATGAATTTAGTTTTTAAAGCAAGGCATCAATTGCTTTAATTGCCGCAGCTCTCCGTGCCGCTCGTTCACCATTTATTTCTACAAAGGGCACCCCCGTTTTTATCACTTCTTCTTTATAAATACTCCAGAGTTGTTCGCGTTTATCGGGGTGTTCGCGTTGTGGATCATTTTCCCATGGTAAATCGATATTACAAAGCAGGTATAAATGATAAGTCCTATTGGCTATTATTCTCAGTATTTCCTGATCACAATTACCATACTTGAATTCACTCCAGATTTTAATGGTTAGCAAATTCGTATCACATATAATTATGCGGTTTGAATCGTGAATCCATTCTTCTTCCATGCGAATCTGACCATGAGCAATCTTTGTCAGATCAGATTGGTGGTAACCATGTATTAACTTATTCAAATAGTTTCTCGCATATTCAGGCACCCAATTGGTCTTGTAATGCTCCGATAAAAACTGCGACAGTTCAGATTTGCCAGTGCATTCCGGCCCGGTAACACAAACCTTAATAATATTGGGGATGTCTTGTTTGCTGGCGAACATGTTATTTTTCAGCAAATTAATTATTTACTGATTATGTATTCTTGTTCACAGCCTTATTTGTTCAAAATAGTTTTAGCGTAGCTCGACTAATTGAAGTTGAGATTGCGCACGCCCGCGGCCCAGTATAATGTCGCTTTCATCTTTTCATAATCCGCCATTAACTTTAAAAGTTTGGATTGTGATTGAATCAGTTTTTCTTGCTGAATGTTTATTTTGAAAAGATCGCTCTCACCATTTTCCAGGTTAATAATTTCAGCTCGCAATAAACGATCATAATTTTGGGCCATAGAATTTTGCTGGCCAATAATGTTATTGGTGTTTACCAACACGTTGAAGGTAGCGTTTATTTCGTTGATAATTTCGCGCTCAGCTTGTGTGCGCTCATACTCTGTTCCTTTTATTTTGATTTTTGTTTGTGCCAGTTTTGCCCGCTCTTTTCTAATGAGTATTGGCATCGAAAAGTCAAGACCAAATTTATAATCATTAATGAATGTAAATGAATTGAATTCACCATTTGGAGTGATTGGTTGATTTAGAAAATTATAATTCAGATTCAGTTTGGGTTTAAGATATTCAGCAGCAAGTCTGCGATCTACCTCCAGTTGATTTAGTTTCACATTTAATTTGGATAGCTCAGGATGTCTTTCCCGCGCCTGTGCAGTAAGTTCCTGTAAGGTAGTAACGGCAAGCAAACTACTCTCTGTTTGCGAAAGAATGGGAGCAACATTATCAGAAAGTTGAAGTGGATTACCCACATCATCCCACAGATAGTTAGAGATACGGATAGTACTATTCAAGAATTCAAGATATGCTTCTTGTTTATCGACCAGTCTTTGCTGAAGAATAATTTGTGCCTGAATGGTATCCATGGCGCTTGCTTCACCCAAATCGGCATTCATTTTTACACGAGAGAAAATATCTTGTGCAATGATGGCATTTTTATCCAATAGCCTATAGTTATAGAAAGAATAGTACCATTGCCAATATTCTTTTGCAGCCTCTAGCAGAATTTTATTGATCAGTTTTATCTGTTCTGCTTCCGCAAGTTCAGTGAACAATTTAGCTTGTTGCATGGCGGCCCTGCGTTCATCTGTAAAAAGACCACGCCCAATAGGCAATGAGATTCCTGTAAAAAGTTGTAGAAAATTGTCTGAAGAAGGTAGTGCATTTTCCGGGTTAACAAATGATCCGGTATTTCTTTCAAATCCTATTTTAGGATCGATAGGAAACCAAATTGGTACAGTAAAAGACGTGTTCCACTCATTATAGTAGACTTTATCGTCATACTCTTTGATGTTTAATGTGCTTTCAAGCTTTGGATCAAAAGCACCCTTTGCAAAGCGCACTTCTTGTTGTGCAATTTCAGTCAACAAATTTGTTTGCTTAATGATAGGATGATTCTTAAGCATTGCACCATAAAGATTTTCCAGGGTGAAAGCAGTAATCGTATCCGGCAGCACGAAGAGCGAATCGAATGTGTTTTGTGCATAGGAAGTATGCACAGTAATAAACAACAATAGCACTACCGATAACTTTTTCATTTTGTTATTTTTTACTGGTATCTATTGAATTCTTTTCTTTTTCATTTTCTTTCAGGTATTCATCCAAGGGCTCTTCGTATAAGCTTGGAGGGAATCCGTTTAACTGACGCCAGATTTCATACCAAACCGGAACATCATCCAACATTACCCAACCCTGGGTACCTGATCCGTTTCTGATTTGTTTGGGCCAGGCATCATCAGCAGGATCTGGAACAACGAGAATACGGAATTCGCCAGGCTTTGAATTTACGTAGTCAATCACCTTTACAATTCCACCAAAGGAACCCACCGATACACTAGGCCAGCCACTGAATTGCAGCGCAGGGAAACCATCAAATTCAATTCTCACCTTCCGCCCTTTGCTAATCAATGTCACATCCATCGCTTTGACATACATCGCTACGGCCACATCATCTGATTGTGGCATAATGGTGCACACCGCATCCCCCTCTTTTATGGTTTCGCCAATACCTGCTTGTGTTGCCTTTACAACAAAACCGGTTTGAGGAGCCAGAATAAAATATTGTTCGCTGCGTATTTCCATATTGGTCAGATCATTTCTAAGCTTTGCAATATCAGCTTGTGTTTCGAATTGCTCTGCCAGAGTGTTATTCAAATCGGATTCTGCCTTATTGATTTTATCAAGATATTCGGCCTGCACCCGATCGATTTCAATTTCAGCATTTACAAAATCCGCTTCGGCACCCTGATATTTGTACTCAATTTCCTGAAACTTGGTGAGCGGTATGTTCCCTGCTTCAAAAAGTGTTTTGTTTCGTTCATACTGATTTTTTGCGTTGGCAAATTTTACGCGCTCTGCTTCCAGCTTCGCTTTTGACTGATCTACTTTATTGCGCAATCCATCTTTCAACGCAACAATTTGTCTGCGTAATGCTTGCGCTTTCATGTCTTTTGAATTCAAACTATTTTCTTTCGATTTTATTACTTCACGCAAACGTGTGAGCATCTGTGGGTCAAAGTATTTTTCTTTCACCTCGCTGATTACCGCAATGGTGTCTCCTTTTTTAACCAGTTGCCCTTCCTGAATATGCCATTTCTGAATTCTACCAGCAATTAGCGTTTCAACAGTTTGTGGCCTGTTGCCGGGTGATAGTGCTGTCACCTGCCCATTTCCTCGAATGTTCTGTTGCCAGGGAAGAAATAGAACGATAAAAAATATCAATCCAATGCCCATTATCCAGCGAGCCAGCAACTTTCCGGCATTTGGTGTATTGAGTGAACGCAAGGAATAAAGCCTGTCTTGCGGCATCATTTTTTCTACAGATTTAGATGATATTTTTAACATGACTATCAGTTAATAAAGTCTTTAAGTAGATCGGTTTTAATAAGCTCATCGAGAGTGCCTTCCTGACGCACGAGGCCATCTTCCATTACAATCACACGGTCACAGACACTCATGATATAGGGATCTTTTGACACTATTATAGTGGTGCAGGGAGTTGTTGATTTTGTTATGCAGGTCAGCAATTCCATTTTATCAGATTTTGTGAGTGTAGTAAAAAAATCATTGAGCACTAATAACTTGGGCTTTTTTGCGAGGCAACGTGCTAAAATTAGTTTGTGAATCACAGTTTTAGAAAGCCCTTTTCCACCACTGATAACAGGCGTTTCAATACCTTTTGGAAATGAATTGATTGTATCGCTCAACCCTACCTTTTCCAATGCTTCAAGTGCATCGTGCACAGTTGTGCCTGCTCTTCCAAGGGTTATATTTTCTAATACAGTGCCATCAAACAGATCTTCTTGTGAAATATTTTTTGCTACTTTATCGCGCATGTGCGTGAGATCTAAATCGCGCACAGAATAGTTGTTGATGGTTACAAGACCTTCAAAGTCGCTGAATAAGCCAGTAAGAATATTCATCAAAGAGGTTTTTCCTGAATTTCCTTTCCCGGTAATACACACTAACTCACCTGATTTTATTTCGAGGTCAATACCTTTTATCGCATAATATCCGGAGGCTGAATATTTATATTTAAGATTTTTGGTGCGCACGGCAAATCCTTTCTCAATGGATGTAGGAAAATCAAAACCACCTACACGCTCAATTGGTAAATCCGTAACATGGCCAACTTTGTCGACCGCAGTAAGCATGTCATAGACAACGTCCATGTACATGATTATTTTTTCAACCGCATTTAGAATTAAAATAATTACTATCTCAGAGGCTACAAACTGGCCAAGGGTAATTTGTCTGTCCACCACCAGAATGGTTCCCATGATTAGCAATCCACCGGTTATCAACGTTTTAAATACTACGATGAATGAGAACTGTGTAATTAAGACATGGAAATGATTTTTACGATTTTTAAGATAGTTATTTACATTATAATCTGTTTTTCTGATGGCCAGATCGGTGCTACCTGCCAACTTGAATGATTGCAATGCCCTTGCAAGTTCTTCTAGCCATTGAACGACTTTATATTTATACTTCGATTCTTGTATTGATGAATTTAAACCTCGTTGCCCGGTCGCATAAAATATTAGAAATAGAACTAACACTAAAAAAATACTAAAGAAGACAAAAAATGGGTGATAGAGAGATATCAGTAAAAGCCCGAAAAATATCTGAATAACTGCAGAAGAAAGATCCATCAAAATTTTGGGCAACCCTTTCTGTATCGTCAATACATCAAAAAATCTGTTGATCAATTCCGGGGCATAATTGTTTTGTATTGATTCGATACGAATTCGGGGAATGCGAAATGCAAATTCAAGCGAAGCTTTGGTGAAGATTCTGCGTTGTAAATATTCAACAAGTCCAATCTGTACGATTTGCAGACCACCACTTAATAGTACTCCTAGAATTACTAATCCAATCAGCAAATACACCGAGCTAAAAAATACACCACCGGAAATCAATTCTACGGTTGCTTGAATGCCTAACGGCACCACCAGACTGATAAGACCTATCAATACTGCATAAAATAGAATGTAGAATATTTCTTTTCGTTCGGTGCCGAGTAAACGAGTAAATCTTTTTAATGGACTAGGTGTCTTGCCGTTCTCACTGGCTGTACTTATTGGACTTTCATAAGCAAAGACAGCAAAGAAATCAATCGCCCCCTCATTGTTTTTTATGAACTCAATTTCATTTAAGGAATTGAATTGAATGGAATCATTTTGGTTGCGACCAATTTTTGTAATAAAAAGTTTTTTATTAGCTGTCCACACCAGCGCAGGAATTATTCCATCTTCTTTTATTAATGTGAGAACCGGACCTTGTTGTGTAGCGAGGAAATCTTTAAAGGCTTCAATATCGAGATAGTACTCCATCAGGAGAACCCTGATTTTATTTCCTGCCTCAAGAAGATCTCGCTTAAATTCGGTTAGGTCTTCTTCCAGGTAAGTGCGTTGATTTATTTCAATATGATGTAAGTCATCCGCATCATAAGGATGCTTCATAATCAAGGCCACTTCTCTCAAGCTGCGCAATATCTGATCATTATTAAGCATCTTTTTTATTGTTTTTTAAGGTGATTGAATTAAATAATAAATTATCCAGATAGGCATGGAGCTGTGTATTTATATTTTTACCCTTATTCAAGCTGGATAGTGCCGGGAGATGTTCTGCAAAAAACACTTGTTGTTTTGCAGCTAACAGTATCGTAGTCACCAATGAATTAGGATAGGGATAATCAGGATTAACCAGATTAATCCACATCGCAATTTTTTTGCAAAGTGATTTAAATCCGCTGAAGAATCCTTCTTTGTTATCAAGATCAACTGATTTAGTAAGATATGTTTTATCTAACTCTGAAATAATAATGCGGTGAAGAGCCTCTTCATTGATAAATTCAAAATTTGGATCATAAACTTTTTCTTCACTTAATACTTTGATACATACTTTGAGTTTTTCCTCCGGACTACTCAGTCCGCTGGTGAAAAGGTCAATGCGATATTCGATCCATGACCAGTACCAGTTTATCAAATATAACAACAGTCTATGTTTGTTTTCGAAGTAGCGGTAAACGGAAGCTTCTGTAGAATTTAATTCTTCTGCGAGCTTTTTGAATGTAAACTGCTCAAAACCCAATCGATCGATCAATTCTACACTAGTTCGGATAATACTTTGACCTAGAACCGTATGTTGTGGGTCCCGCAGATACAGGTGCTCATTAAGCTTAAATGTCAATGATGGCATAACTAACTATTTTAATAGTAATGCTATTATAACTGTTAGTATCTCAATATTGTTGCAATATCGAAAAAATTAAATCAAAATTTTTGTAATATCTTGATTATGAATTATTTAAATATTGTGCGATCTTAAAGTAGGAAGTCTTTCAATCACATATATGATGAATCCATTTAACAAGAATTGATTGGAATTACTCCCTATTTGATGCTAACCACAAATGAATCAGGGAATTTTGCTTTTAACTCTTGATGGAAATTTTCGGCTTTTTCACGGTTTGGAAATGGCCCAATGATAAGAC
>JALOMN010000373.1 GCA_025455445.1 Cyclobacteriaceae bacterium | reverse complement strand
GGGATGGAGTGGTAATCTTGTTAGTTTTACGCACGCTATCTGAATCATATGAAAACAACAAGCACCTCTGAAACTCTTCAAATCTTAGGACTAAAAAAATCGAATCCTGGCACTTCCACAGGACAAAAGTGGATTAAATCTAAAGGCATTAGCATTTCGTCATTTTCACCGGTAGATGGTAAACTTATTGGAAAGGTGCAAGCCACAGACGACATCACCTTTGATAAAGTAGTCACCCAAGCTCACCAGGCTTTTCTGCAATGGCGATTGGTGCCCGCACCCAAACGCGGTGAAGTTGTAAGACAAATCGGAGAAGCTTTAAGAAAATATAAAGAGCCACTTGGCACACTTGTTTCCTATGAAATGGGCAAATCATTTCAGGAAGGATTGGGTGAAGTGCAGGAAATGATTGACATCTGTGATTTTGCAGTAGGACTGTCACGACAACTTAACGGACTCACCATGCATTCCGAGCGGCCGTTGCACCGGATGTATGAACAGTATCATCCCTTAGGCGTTGTTGGGATAATCTCAGCATTTAATTTTCCGGTTGCTGTATGGTCATGGAATGCAATGATTGCGTGGGTTTGCGGTGATACGTGCATCTGGAAACCATCAGAAAAAACTCCTTTGTGCAGCATTGCCTGCCAACACATTGTAAATAAAGTTTTCAAGAAGAATGGTGTGCCCGAAGGTGTCTCATGCATTGTAAATGGCGACTATAAAATTGGTCAACGCATGGCATCACATGAAGCTATCCCATTGGTTTCTGCTACGGGTTCTGTGCGCATGGGCAAGGCAGTAGGTCGCACGGTAAGTGAACGATTGGGCAGGGCATTGCTGGAACTTGGAGGAAACAACGCCATTATTGTAACCGAACATGCTAATTTAGAAATCACCATAAGAGCTGCATTATTCGGAGCGGTTGGCACTGCCGGGCAACGATGCACTACTACCCGCAGACTAATTGTTCATGAATCAGTATACGATGCGGTGAAAAACAAACTAAAAAATGCCTACAGTCAACTTAGCATTGGTAATCCATTGGATCAAAACAACCACGTGGGACCGCTCATCGACAAGCAAGCAGTGCAGGCATATCAGCGCGCTTTACGCGAAGTAAAAGCTGCGGGTGGCAAAATGCTGGTTAATGGTGGTGTCTTGAAAGGTAAAGGATTTGAATCGGGTTGCTATGTAAAACCCGCGATTGCGGAAGTAGAAAATCATTACGAAATAGTGCAGCATGAAACCTTTGCTCCTATTTTATATCTGATAAAATATAAAACGCTTGATCAAGCGATAGCACTTCAAAATGGCGTAAAACAAGGACTATCATCAGCTATTATGACCACACGTATGCAGGATATGGAGCAATTTCTTTCGCATGCAGGGTCAGATTGTGGCATCGCGAATGTAAACATTGGCACATCGGGTGCTGAAATTGGCGGAGCATTTGGAGGCGAAAAAGAAACCGGAGGCGGGCGCGAAAGTGGAAGTGATTCATGGAAAGTGTATATGCGCAGACAAACCAACACCATTAATTATGGAGATAGTTTACCCTTGGCACAAGGAATAAAATTCGATATTTAAGTAGTTTGTAATTCGTAAGTATTACCCTTAATTTTAGATTATATACCAACAAAATGGCGTCTCCTAAATATCCTACCATTATGCTCATTGACGACAATGAGATTGATAACCTGATCAATCAGAAAATGATTGAGGCGGCAGCTATTTCAGAAAAAATATTTACGTACACCAGTGCAAAAAGTGGTCTTGAGTTTTTAAAGAACATGGAAAAATTGGATCTCGCTGATAAAATTCTGCCAGACCTGATTTTTTTGGATATTGACATGCCGCTGATGGATGGATTCCAGTTTCTGGATGAATTTGAAAAATTCAGCCCGGCACTAAAGAAGAAGTGTAAAATAATTATGCTTACTTCTTCTATTAATCCGCAGGATTATAACCTTGCCAAAAAGTATAATACAGTTAAATTATTTTTGAACAAGCCCCTCGCACACGACACCATTATGGGGTTGAATGTCTAGTTATTCCTGACCTTCCAGTTCTGTTAGTTTCGCAATGAATTTTTCATCCATCCGGATGAACACGGTAGGAGCAAAATAATCAACCGTAATTGACTTTAACCTGGGAATAACCGCACTTATTTTCTTCGGCTTATCTTTTTTGGCTTCGCTGGTGGCAATTTTCAGAATCTTTAAAAACAGCAATACATTTTCACACGCATCTTTTCCAAACATTCTAATCTGCCTTTGAATGCTGCTGCTATGCTGATTAAATAAATCAAAGTCGCGCAGCATACAATATTGCAATGCCAAAAGTGCTTTTACCTCCATTTGCACAAATGGATATTTTTTAAGATTAACATCACTCAGCAATGCATTAATAAGCTTGGCGGCCTCCTCATATTTTTCGGAATAATAAAAGCTGAGTGCCCGGTATATTGTATACACCGTATGATGCGGAAGGTTTAACTGGTCAGCTTCAACTTCTACAAACAGTTCTTCGTTCTCAGCCATCAACTCAGCTTCCGTCCCCAGGCGCAGATGACGCTCAAGTTTGGTAATTAAAAACCGGGGTGAAAATGTGAAGTATGAATAGTTAACCAATAGTGTAGAAGCAGCATCATTCACTTCTTCAAAATGCTTTTCAACTTCACGATATACTTTATAGTGGTTATAATACTCAACCTTCAAGAACTCAAATAATAAGTTAAGGTGATAATAAAGCGGATCGAGGTTATAGGTATCAAATATCTTCTGCACATGAGCGAACACATCCTGAATAGATTCGCCATCTACCTGCAGGTGGTCATCCGGTTCCACAAACAGCCGATGAAAAATAAGCATGCTGCTTTGAAACACATATAAACGGTGTGACTCGTATAGTTTGGCAACATTCTGCATTTCTTTTACAAGCAACGACAGACCCAATTTGTCAGCAGGTTCTGCTGAAAATTCTGCTGAAAAATAATAGTTGCCATATTTCTTGAAATACTCAGCCAATAAATCCTCTGCCTTATCTACGGCAAGCATATACGCTACATGCCGGTTGTATAGTTGTGAGTAATGAAAATGTTCAGGTGTATTAATATTTAATTTCTTCAGTGATTTATAGATCACCGTTAATTCACTGGCAAGGTCATAGTCTATTAACTCCTTTTCCAGCTTTTTAAGTGTTGCCAGGGAAATGGTGCGCTTTTTAGTAAACAGTACTTCGTTCAGATTGGCCACTTTTCTGAGTATATCCGTTCGCGGGCTTTCCATTTGCTGAATCAGATGTTCCTCAATGCGAATATTCAAACGCGAACGCAGCGTATAATATGCATTGGGGGTAACCTCCAATTCGGCCATGATTTTACTGTCTGATAACTGCCGCTCACGCAACGCTTTCAGTAAGTATGCCGATTTCTCGGCATTACTTTCCAATAGGGAATCATAAATTAGCTTATAGTCTTTCTCTGAAAGTTGCTTAACAATATTCTTAAGTTTGGCCATTGGGCTAGGTCCTAAGGGGGTTTATATCTCCAAAAGTTACAAATTTAAATTCTTATCACAAGTTCAACTCCAATTAAAGCAATCATTTTTAACTTCAATCAATTATTGAGAAAAACTGCCGCTAAGAATTATCGAAACTGACAGTCGCTCAATAATGTATTTAAATCCTTTAAAAATACCAGTAACTTTCTGCAAACAGAATACTATGAAGAAGATTATTATACTCATCCTGATTGTTGTCTCCGTCACCTCCCATGGGCAGGGTATCCGATGGGAAGCATCAGGCAACTCATATTTAAGAGTTGCAGATAACCAATTAGTACGACACACGTTGCCAGCCAATACCCAAACAACAATAGTTTCTAAAGCTGATTTAACTCCTGCCGGGGTTAATGGAAGTATCGTAATCCGCAACTATGCTTTTTCTGAAGATCAAACCAAACTGCTGATTTATACGAATACAAAACAAGTTTGGCGTTTAGATACCAGGGGCGACTATTGGGTACTTGATTTGACCACTAAAAAACTCCAGCAACT
>JALOMN010000372.1 GCA_025455445.1 Cyclobacteriaceae bacterium | reverse complement strand
ACTTTTCGCGATTGTTTCTTTTCGTGGCTTCTCTCATTACAGGGATAGCTGCTTTGGTAGCCATTGGTTCATTGAACTATTCGAGCCAGGAAGAAATCGAGAAAAATGCAAAAGAGGTGCTGGGTGCTGATTTACTTGTGAAGAGCAGTAAAAAAATAGAGCCCTCATTTATTAAGGAAGTAGATACTACTAAACGCAAGGTTGCCTTTGAAGCTGATATGGCTTCGATGGTGATGTTTATGAATACGCGGCAATCCAGGCTCGTTAAGTTAACTGCTCTGCAAGGAGAATTTCCATTTTATGGAGACATGGTTACGCAACCGTCAAATGCCTATGAACTTATTCAGAAAGGCAATTACATTATGCTGGATCAATCTCTGGCAAGTCAATATGAAATAAGTTCCGAAGACTCGCTAAAGGTTGGTAATCGATTTTTTAAAGTGGCAGGAGTGGTTGAGAAAATTCCGGGTGGAGGCGGGCTATCTGCTACACTGGCACCGGCAGTTTATATTTCTATGTCAGCCCTGGATTCAACTGGTCTCGTGCAATTTGGAAGCCGGGTCAATTACAATTTATATATCAAGACTACAACCGATCGCGAAACAGAACGATTACTGGAAAGACTGAAGCCAGTAATGGAAAGAATGAGTTACTCTTATGATACGGTAGAGGAAAGTAAAAGGGATTTGGGCGAAGGTTTTCAATCCGTATATCGGTTCTTTTCATTGCTTGCGTTTATTGCACTGATTCTCGGTTGTATTGGTGTTGCCAGTTCGGTGCATATCTATGCGCGCGAAAAGCGTGATGAAGTGGCCGTTTTGCGATGCATTGGTTCATCAGGTTGGCAGGCATTTAACATTTACTTTATACAGATTTTTGCCTTAGGATTATTAGGCAGTTTAATCGGGGCTGCAATCGGAGCAGGGATTCACCAGATACTTCCCATCGTTTTTAAAAGTTATTTACCCTTCGAAATTGAGTTAGGTATTTCATGGCAGGCAGTATTGGAAGGAATTCTGCTGGGCTGCATTGTTTCGGTACTCTTTTCAATCTTACCATTAATTGCAATTCGTTTTGTAGCACCTCTTGCAGTATTGCGCGCGGATTTTAATCCAACACAAACATTTTCTAAAACCAGGTTAACAGTGTTGATACTGATCATACTCTTTCCTACCATAGTAGCTGCCTATCAGACAAAAAGCATACTAACAGGGTTTCTCTTTACTGGCGGATTGATGCTGGCTTTGGGCGGGCTGACATTGGTAGCAAGTGGTTTATTGTACCTGCTTAAAAGATTTTTTCCTTCAAACGGAACCTTCGTGTTGCGACATGCGATGTCAAACCTTTTCAGACCCAACAATCAAACACGGGTATTGGTTGTAACGATTGGTCTGGGTACTTTCATCATTACTGTCCTCAATATTATTCAAAGTAGTTTATTAAATCAGGTGGAGTTTCAAGGCAATGAAAATCAATCCAACACTATCTTATTTGATATTCAACCTTCGCAAAAAGACGGAGTATTGGAATTGGTAAATGAATATAAGTTGCCGCCAAATCAGGTAGTACCCATCATTACGTGCCGACTTTCATCATTAAAAGGACAAACCATAGAAACCATTCAGGAACTAGACACTACGCGAATTCCAAACTGGGCACTCCGCAGAGAATACCGTGTTACTTATCGCGATAGTTTGCATGCTTCTGAAGAACTTATTGAAGGTGAAATTCAATCTCTCAAACATGGACAAAAAGATTCGGTATGGGTCACGATATCAGATGGGATGCAGGAAACCTTAAAATTAAACATTGGCGATTCATTGTCATTTGATGTACAGGGTGTGGAAATTAAAGCATTCATCAGTGGTATCAGAAAAGTAGACTGGCCAAAAGATCCGCCCAATTTTATTTTCGTATTTCCGTCCGGAGTGTTAGATATTGCACCACAGATATGGGTGGTAGCAACGCGCATCAGCGAAGTGCAAAGCGCCAATCGCTTTCAACAGGAATTGGTGACTGGCTTTCCTAATGTTTCATTGATTGATTTGCGTTTGATTTTAAGTACGGTTAATAAATTATTTGATAAAGTGAGTTTGTTGATTCGGTTTATGGCACTGTTTAGTATTGTTACGGGTTTAATTGTTTTGGCGGGTGCAGTAATGAATAGCAAATTTGCACGTATGAAGGAAAATGTGTTGTTGCGCACGCTAGGGGCACGATCCGCTCAGGTATTAAAAATTACCATTATCGAGTATAGTTACGTAGGGGTGATTTCTGCGCTTACTGGTTTAGTGCTCTCGTTGGGTGGTGGATATCTTGTGACCAGATTTTTCTTCGAGATTCAGTTTTCGGTGAATCTTGCAGAAGTATTATACATCTCTTTTGGAGTAATCCTTCTCACAGTGTTGATTGGTTGGTATAACTCACGCGAAGTGTTGTCATCACCTCCTTTGCAAATATTGCGTAAAGAGAATTAAATTTAGAGTGATGCACCATCATTCTTATCTGAGGAGCATATTAATAGGTTGGCTTTTTTTATTGCCATTGCAATGCGCATGGGCTAAGGATCCAATAGTAAAGTTTATCGAAAACAAATGTCAGTGGCCTGAAGAAATCAAGTTTATGGCAAATGCCTCTGGAGGTTCTGTTCTGATCAGACCCGCTGCATTCAGCTATATCTTTCTGGACAAAAGCCAAATGGAAAGTTTGCATCACTCCGGACATCAGCAAGCGGAAGTGATGAGCACGCATGCGCTAAGTGATTGGAGTATTTCGGCACATCGGGTGGATGTTTCTTTTATGGGAGCCAATAGAAACGCGGCCGCATTACCATTTGGGAAACAGCCAGAGCATTATAATTATTTTATTGGCGATAACAGTAATAAATGGAGTTCGCACGTAAGTGCTTATGAAGGAGTTCTCTTTCACCACCTTTATGATGGAATTGATCTAAAGGTATATTCACAAGAAGAATTTGTAAAGTATGAACTTGTGGTTGAGCCAGGTGCAGACCTTGCGCAAATCAAATTAAATTATGATGGCATTGATAAGCTGTTATTGAGTGAAGGTGAT
>JALOMN010000371.1 GCA_025455445.1 Cyclobacteriaceae bacterium | reverse complement strand
TAGATATGAAACGCACAGCCACCGCCAACTGGAAAGGAACCGGCAAAGAAGGAAAAGGAATTGTTTCCACTGCCAGCACTGTATTAAATAATGCACAATATTCATTCAACTCACGCTTTGCAGAAGGTGTGGGCACCAACCCGGAAGAACTCATTGCTGCCGCGCACAGCGGATGTTTTGCCATGAAACTGAGCTTTGTGTTAAATGAAGCTGGTTTCACACCAGACGAGCTGACTGTAACCTGTGTCATTAACTTCGAAAATGGCGCGATTACCAATTCACATCTTAAACTGGTAGGCAAAGTACCCGGTATTTCAAAAGAAAAGTTTGAAGCCTGCGCTGCTGATGCAAAAGCAAACTGCCCCATTTCAAAATTATTGAATACCGATATCACCCTAGAAGCGACACTTGTTTAAGCTGAAACTATTAAAAAGCATCATGAATAGAATAATTCTATTCATGATGCTTTTGTTTTTCTAAGCCTTTTCACAGTAGTTCACCATCCACTGTATACCAAACTTATCGATACAACCTCTGTAATCAATCAGGTCAACTCATGGATTGCTTTTATTTTTTATAAAAACAATCAGAAACAATTCGGTGATTTTTATAGCATTAAATTTCCATCAATTCCGGTTCAGCAGATATTCCTCCTTGCCGGCTTCCAACTTATCAATCAACTGCTGTCGTGTGATTTTCAGTTTGGCTACCAGATCACTCTTGCGCATAAAGAGGCGCAGGTACTTGAGGGTGCCACTCACTTGAAAATAGCGCTTGAGGTAATTCAACGTAAAAACTCCGGCTGGATAAAGTGATGTGATAAATAACAAGGCCCACCACACATTGGTATAAAGGCCCACTATGGTAGCTTGTGCCACGTATACTATCAGAAAAACAAACATACCTACCGCAATTTTTATAGAGCCTACAAAATCCTCGCGCAGGGGAATGAGATCAGAAATAATTCCTGCCAGGCGATAGGGTATATAATTAGTGATATAACCATATAAGAACAAAGGTAGCGCTGTAACAAAGTAGAACAACGAACGCATTACATCCAGATTGATATTGGAAGCCCTCACCTGCGCATCGCGAATATTCAGTTCTTTCAAACCATTCATGTAGGCATCGATGTTCGCCTGAAATAATTCTACCCGCTCCGGATTATTATTAATATGATAATCCACTGCCTGCACAATATCCTTTGAGAGTTGAAAGTCCTGCGAGCCTTTGTCGGCAGGCTCCAGGGTCTCGCGTAATTTACTGCGATAGAGTTGCTCAATCTGACTCACCAGCTTTTCAAGGCGCTCATCCTGCACAATCACCAATACCTTTTCCAATTCAGATCTTAGTCTTTCGGTAAGTAACGCTGCGCCTTCACGCTCATCCTGCATAAACATTGCTTTATATTCCTCTGCTGAGATGGGCGATCCAAAGTTGATAAACACATCCGTGCGAAACGTATGCGGATCTGCATAATTAATTCCCACCGGAATAATCTTCACTCCTAGTTTAAATTCATTAAGTGACTCTGCACCTAATGCAATGCGAGCTACACCGGTTTTCAGTGGGCGCAACCTACGCTCTGTTTTACTGTTGCCTTCCGGAAAGATCATGAGCGACTTGCCTTTTGCCAGATGATCAAAACACTTTTGAAACACCATGTCATTCTTCTCCCCATGACCTTGTGTTTCGCCTTTGCGATACACCGGAATCATATTAATCCATGAAAAAAGTGTAGACGTAACTTGTTTTTGAAAAATGTCGCCACGTGCCAGAAAAAAAAGCTTGCGGTCAATCTGTGTGCTCAAAAGGATTGGATCCATAAATGCGCTGGGGTGATTGGGTGCAAAAATCACCGGACCGGTACGCGGAATATGTTCTTGGCCTTTGATGTAAATAGCCCGGAAGTAACCTTTTACTGTAAGCCTGAATAAAAACCGAAGAATGCTATAAAGCA
The DNA here is from genome assembly GCA_025455445.1 of Cyclobacteriaceae bacterium. Taxonomy (GTDB): domain Bacteria; phylum Bacteroidota; class Bacteroidia; order Cytophagales; family Cyclobacteriaceae; genus ELB16-189. The sequence goes on along the minus strand of JALOMN010000371.1, from coordinate 1,116 downwards.
TAAAATACTGATTGCAGAAGGAAGGTAGATAAAAGTTTTAATAGTTAAGTAAGAATGATGATTGGTATGGATTGAGAAAGTAATTAACTGAAGATAAATAATTTTCTTCGTGCCGTGTAATTATTTCAAAACCCAATCCTTACTTTTAATGGCTGTAACCCGTATTCATTAAAATGAAAAAGCTCAATTACAAAGTGCGTGTAGGGTTAATACTCTTACTACTATTCTCTAACTCCTGCAATGAAGATTTTTTATCAGTAACACCCAATGGTTCGCTCGATGCTGAAGTATTGGCTAATGCAAAGGGTGTGGATGCACTGCTCATCGGAACCTATTCGATGTTGGATGGTGTGGCTAGCAATGGCTTCGGATGGGAGGCAGCTTCTTCCAACTGGGTCTATGGCAGTATCAGGGCGTTAGAGGCAAACAAAGGTTCTGATGCAGGTGATGCGTCAGGTATAAATCCTATACAGAATTTTACTGAAACAGCCACTAATCCATTTTTGCATGTGAAGTGGAGATCACTCTATGATGGAATTTCACGAGCCAATTCCGTGTTAGCTGTATTGGCATCTGCGGAAGAGAAAGGAACAGTCACGGAAGCCGAAGCAGATTCATTCCGGAAACAAGCACGCACCTTGCGGGGATTTTTTCATTTCGAAGCGTGGCGGATGTGGTCAAAAGCTGATGGTTCAGGAATACCATATGTGGATGAGAATACGGATCTGTCTGCCGTAACCAATTTCAATGATGTACGCAACCAGATACTGGCCGATTTGGAAGCAGGCACTACCCTGCCCGATAACATGACTAATATCGGCAGGTTCAATGGAACCGTTGCCAGAGTGCTTTACGCGAAAGCGTTGATGCAAATGAAAAAAGATTTTAACACTGCAAAAACATTTTTGGAATCGGTGAAAATCAGCGGCAAAAAACCAAACGGTGCCGCCATTGGTCTCGACCCTAAGTATGGCGAAATCTTTGATGCTGCCAATCGCAATAGCAGTCCGGAAGCGGTGTATACCATTCAGTATTCAGTAAACGATGGCTCTGGCGGATGGAATGCAGGCTGGGGCGAGGTATTGAATTTCCCTTACAAAGGTGGAGCCTCACCGG
>JALOMN010000045.1 GCA_025455445.1 Cyclobacteriaceae bacterium | reverse complement strand
TGCGCACGGATATGAATACATTTATTGATGAAGGCAATAACCCGCTCAACACGCTTTCGCCCCGCATTTCTTTTTCTTATAGCCTGAATCAAAAGTTGAACTGGAATACTTCTTTTGGTCGATACTTTAAAACTCCTACTTACACTGTGTTGGGTTATCTCGATGAGACCGGAGCACTTGCAAATAAGTCAACCAAGTACATTCGTTCCGATCACTACGTTACAGGATTCCAGTTTTTACCAAAAGAAGAATTGAAATTTGTGCTCGAAGGATTTTATAAACGCTATGCAAATTACCCGGTTTCTGTGCGCGATGGAATTTCGTTAGCCAACCTGGGTGGTGATTTCAATGCACTTGGTAACGAACTGGTGATTAGCAACGGTGATGGTCAGACCTATGGTTTTGAATTTTCATTTCAACAAAAGTTGGTGAAAAAAACATTTGCCGTTTTGAGCTACACGTTTGTGCGTAGCAAATTTTCTGGTGCAGATGGTCAATTGATTGCTTCTTCGTGGGACAACAGACATTTATTATCAGGATTATTAGGCCGCAAGTTTAAAAAGAACTGGGAAGTAGGAGTAAAATATCGATTTGCCGGTGGCGCTCCGTTTACACCTTTTGATATGCCCGCTTCGCAATTGAACTATGCAACATTAGGCACCGGTATTTTAGATTACACTAAACTTAACACGGAGCGATTAATCAACTTCAGTCAAATCGACTTTCGCCTTGATAAGAAATTTAACTTTAAGCGCACCACACTTGATTTATTTATTGATGTGCAGAACCTGTTGCGTTTCCCCAGTCCGGACTTGCCAGAGTACACGTTTAAGCGCAATGCCGATAATACAGATTTCTTAACAACCGATGGGCAACCCTTGAAAACGGATGGTTCGAATGCAATTCCACTCATACTGCAGGACGAGAGTCCCTTCTTCGTGCCAACGATCGGATTTATTTTTGAGTTTTAATTAAATGTCCTCACTTCTAAAGTGTAGGACATTTAATTAAAGCAAATTAATATCTCCAACTTTTCACATCAGCGCCTTTAGGTGCACTTTCCTGAATTCGCTTTAAGATTCTTGGCAGGTACATGGTGTTGTAGCGCAGGCGTGAAATGTAATTAGGATTTTCATGGTCGCCATTCCAGCAATGCTCGGCACGATCACCATAGTCTACCTCGCCTTTATAAAACGGACTGTTGGTTTTCTTCAGAAAATCTTCCATCAGATAGACGGCATTGTTCAGGTAGTAGTTATCCATATCACCACAGAAGATGTGAATCTTGCCTTCCAGTTTAGGCCCCAATGTTTTCCAGTCTCTTTCAAGAATATATCTTAGATCATAATTCTCTTTCCAGTACGCAGCTACTTCTTTGTCAATCTCTCCAGTCACTTTATCAAAGATGCGTTTGGGATAACCGTCTTCGCCTTGTGGTGAGTAAACAGCCTCCCAGATGTCCCATTGCTGGCCGCTGCGTGAATGTGTGCCTAAAGCCAGCTCATAATAGTTACTCTCTTGCATGGTAGATTGTATTTGACCCAGGTTATTGCGGTGTGATGGTATCGGTAATTTTTTAAAATCACTTTCATACCAATATGCATTTTTGTCTTTATAAATATCCACCAGGCTATATGCGCGGAAATCAATCGGGTCAGGGCAAGCAGCAAAACATCCATTAAATTCATCTGGATAAAACATTTGCACAGCCAATGCTTCCCAGCCTCCTGTTGAACCACCATAGGTGAATCGCGCCCAGCCCTCACCAATGCCTCTGAATTTGCTTTCAATTTCAGGAACGAGTTCTTTCATAATGGCATCGCCATAAGGACCAAGGTTTGCAGAGTTTACCGCATAAGAATCATCATAATATGGATTGGCATGTTGTATTTCAATTACCAGGAAGCGCGGAAAGTTTTTGCTTGTCCATTGCTTATAGAAGTTATAGGCTTCCTGTTTTTGTATTTTATTATATCCGTAAAGATTGAAGCGGCCGATATAATCGGAAGTATCCATATTGGCAGGAGGAGGCTCTGTGCTGAAACCACCAAAGTCGCTGGGAAAATGGCCGTGATATATCATCAGAGGATAACGTGCTTCAGGGTGCTCATCAAAACCTTCTGGTACGAGCACATGCGCGCCCAGGTACATAGGTTTACCCCAGAACTCAGTAAGCAGCTTGCTTTGTATTTTAATGTGCTTGATATACTTCGTGTCTTTCGGTTCTTCAATGGCAGGAATTTTTTGATCCATTACGATTTTAATACTTGCATTTTTAGAAGGATCGATTGATACTTTGTTAGGTGTGCTATAAAAGTTTCCAGGTTTACGATTCCATTGTTGTCCTTCACCTTGATCGGGCGGAAGTTTTACCGTGTGCCCGGTTTTAAGCGTAAAGGTTTCGTATCGATTAATTAATGCTTGCACAAAATATTCACCGGCCGGTATTTGATTAAATGATTGAAAGGGAAATCCGAAACTATTTTCGCTGGTAACGGTAATTTCCTCACCCGGCTTCATGCCCTCTACATCAATGCCAAAGATCAATTGCGTATTCAGGCCATCATTAATTTGAAACCTGGGTTCTGTGTTGGCGCTTTTTGCGATAAGAAGCAATAAACGACCATCTTGTGCCTGTTCACTCATTTCTTTAGTGAATGAGATCTGAAATTTCAATGGACTTGATTTAGGGTTGTCAGGTGTTGTGCAACTGTACACTGTAAGTATAATTAGCAGGAGGCTCGGGAAAAGGTACTTCATAAATAGGTTGGTTTTAATCACCATTAAAATAGCAGAAGTTAAGCATATCGCAACCCATTGGTTTTTAAGAGGAGTTATTTTAGACTTATCCGGTTATCTTTGAGTGCGTAAATTGACTGGGTTAATTATATTGCGCCCTCTCTTAGCATACATGAATATATTTTTTCTCGAAGACGACCATGTTTATGCCGATTTTATAATCAAGGCATTAAAGATCGATCCGGATAATCAGATTCGGCATTTTGCCACAGGAGAAGAGTTTTTAAAGGCTTCAGAAGGGAAACTGCCAGATGTGATGATAATAGATTACGGGTTGCCGGGTATTACGGGAATCGAAGTCTTTGAATTGGTGAAACCACGTTTAACAAGAGATGTGAAAGTAATTTTGCTTAGTTCATTGGACGATGGCAATATGGTGCTGAATTTTATCCAACGCGGAGTGCGCGATTATGTGATTAAAGATGAAAATGTGATCGACTCACTTATTTCCATCTTAAGCGGAAATGAAGAAGATTATTATCTCTTCGCTTAATACATTCATCAGGCCTTCAATTGAATTGCCTTTTCCTGATTTTTATTTTTATCGATTATCACTGAAAAAGTAGTGCCCGCACTTACCTGGCTGATACATTTTAACTCCATTCCCATTTTATCAGTAAGGGATTTTACAATGGCCAAGCCCAGACCTGTGGTGCTCTCGCCACCGGTAGGGCGCGTAGAAAGGGGTGAATATTTTTGATAGAGTTTGCGCTGGTCATCTTCATTTATACCCGGGCCTTCATCACGAATTGCAATGAGGTAGTTGCTTTCATCTTCTTCCAGCACTACATAGATATTCTTATTTTCAGTTGAAAATTTTACTGCATTCGACATCAGATTCTCCAGAATGCGAAGCAGGAAATGCTTGTCTTCATAGATAAAAACATTCTGTGCGATGGAAGGGTGTATCTGAATTTTTTTTCTGCTTGCCAGCGGTTGAAAACTTTTTACCAGGCTGTTTAGCGTTTGTGTCAGATTTATTTTTTCAGCGCGCAACTCCAGAGCAGGGTCATCGAGCCAGCGGGTGTCCAGAAAATTGCGTATCATGGAATTGATATCAGCGATCGTCTGGTGTGTTTTACCCAGATATTCATGTTGATTTTCCGACAGATTTTGAGGCTCTTCCTGGATCAGCTGTATCAATGCATAGATTCTGTTAATAGGGCTTTTCAAATCGTGTGATACAATTCGTAACAATTGATTATTCTTTTCTATCAATTCTCTTACGCGCGCTTCGCCTTTTGCTTGTTGCTGCATCTGCTTTACTATTTCTGCCTTCTGACGAATAATGGTAGCGTGCATATGCCGCAACTTCAAATAATTAATTACAAGCAAAGTGGTGCCTGTGATAAATAAGAGAACGAGTGCAATAATTAATATATCAGCCATGTATGCGCAGAGATACTTTTATAATTAGAGTTTAAGCCTGATTTCTTCTTTATACTTTACGGGAACTTTTATGGTAACTCCGTGAACGGCAATACGAATAAAACCTACATATTCCACTTCGTATTTTTTTCCACCCAACAGATTCAAGATCGTATCGAGCAGGCCCAGTTCTTTTAAAGAAAGATTGGCGGTGAGCGGTACTTGAAAATCTCCATTGGCAGGTATTGCCAATTTAATATGTTGTTTTACCTGCGCGGAAGGCTTGCCATTAATCAACACGTCTACATTGATTTCTTTAAGCTTCATTTTTACATTATTGGGATTAAAGAAATTGGCATCCGCGGTAATTATAGCATCTGTGCCAGAGCCTTCTTTTACCGCAATGTTTTTCACACCTTTAAACACAACCTGTTCTTTGGGCACGCATGAAAATGCCAGTAGCACAATCAAGGACCAAAAGAGAGGTGCAGGTAAAAATTTCTTCTTAAATAGTGAAATCATGTCGTCAAAGTTAATCCGTGCAACTAAATTCGCAGCATGAATTTGCTGCTCTCTGAAAAATTAAATGCCATTGCCGATGGTCTTGCAGACAAAGGTTATGCCATCATCGACAATTTCTTATCACCTGAGGAAGTAAAAGCCATTATTGAACTCGGTTATTTTAGCAAAGGATTTAATGACTTTAAAAAGGCTGGGATCGGACAACGTGATGAAAAGCAAATCAACGAGGCAATCCGTGGAGATTTTATTAAATGGATTGATCGTCACACTGCCCCGGATGAGATTATGGTATATCTCCACAGGCTTAACGAGTTGATCTCCTTTGTGCATGAAAATTTATTCATCAGCCTGAAGGATTACGAAGTGCATTTAACGATGTATCCTCCCGGAAGCTATTATAAACGTCATCTTGATCAATTTAAAAAAGATGATCATCGCAGGCTTTCAGTGATTTGCTATCTCAACGAAAACTGGAAAGCAGAAGAGGGTGGACAATTGCGAATCTATGAGGAGACTAACCAAATTGATGTATTGCCGGAAGCTGGCAGGTTGGTATGTTTTCGCAGTGATATGCTGGAACATGAAGTGCTTCCGGCCAGCAGGGCGCGACTTAGCCTGACGGGTTGGATTCTTGACCAATATGCAGACTTAAAACATTTGAGTTAAATGTGTTCAATCACACAAATGAATTAAGAGTATAATTTAAATTTGTTACTACATAAAACTTCTATTATGACATTCCGCATCGAAAAAGACACTATGGGTGAAGTGCATGTGCCCGCTGATAAATATTGGGGCGCACAAACTGAGCGATCACGCAATAATTTTAAAATCGGGCCCGAGGCAAGTATGCCTAAGGAAATTATTTATGCATTCGGTTATTTGAAAAAGGCGGCTGCAATGGCCAACCATGAGTTGGGTGCATTGAGCGCTGATAAGAAAGACTTAATAGGCAAAGTGTGTGATGAAATAATCGCTGGCAAACTGGATGATCAATTTCCGCTGGTCATATGGCAAACCGGATCAGGTACGCAAAGCAATATGAATGCGAACGAGGTAATTGCCTATCGTGCCCATGTGCTGAGTGGAGGTTCGCTGGCTGACGAAAAGAAAATCCTTCATCCCAATGATGATGTAAACAAATCACAGTCTTCGAACGATACATTTCCTACGGCCATGCACATTGCTTCTTACAAGCAGGTGGTTGAGATTACCTTGCCGGGCATGAAAAAGTTGCGTGATACATTAGCTAAAAAATCTGCAGAGTATAAAAACATTGTAAAAACAGGCCGCACTCACTTCATGGATGCCACCCCGCTTACATTAGGTCAGGAGTTTAGTGGCTATGTGCAGCAGATTGACAATAGCATGCGTGCCATCAACAATGCGCTGGAAGCAGTAAAGGAATTAGCCCTGGGTGGCACGGCTGTGGGCACCGGATTGAATACCCCTAAGGGATATGATGTGCTGGTGGCAAAAAAAATTGCCGAACTAACAGGCTATCCGTTTATCACCGCGCCAAACAAATTTGAATCGCTTGCCGCGCATGATGCAATGGTAGAACTCTCAGGTGCATTAAAACGAGCTGCGGTTGCCTTGATGAAAATCGGAAATGACATCCGCATGCTCAGCTCAGGACCGCGAAGTGGTATTGGTGAAATTATTATTCCGGATAATGAACCGGGTTCATCTATTATGCCGGGTAAAGTTAACCCTACACAGCCCGAAGCTCTTACTATGGTGTGCGCGCAGGTAATGGGTAACGATGTGGCTGTGTCGATAGGTGGCTCCAACGGCCATTTTGAACTCAATGTGTTTAAGCCAGTGATTGCGGCAAATGTGCTTCAATCTGCCCGGCTGATTGGTGATGCCTGCACCTCATTCAACGACAAATGCGCAATAGGTATCGAACCTAATCTATCGATTATCAAGCAACATATGGAAAACTCACTGATGCTGGTAACCTCATTAAACACGCATATCGGTTATGAAAATGCTGCGAAGATTGCCAAGAAAGCACATAAAGAAAACAAGACATTGCGTGAGGCGGCCATCGAATTAGGGTTAGTTACTTCTGAGCAATTTGATCAGTGGGTGCGACCCGAAAAAATGGTGGGAAGTTTAGATTAATCTTAGGCTTTTATTTGAAAAACGCCTGATTCAGATAATTTTCTTACTTTTGAAAAGAAATAAAACCCAACATGAATGAAAACTAAAGTAATTATCATCTGCCTGGCCCTGATTTTTTCCGGCATGCAAGTTTTCGCCCAGCTCTCTAAACAAGAGAAAAAGGAATGGAAAAAGAAGGCCAAGGAATACTCCAAGAATCCTCAGGAACTAAAAAGTTTCACAGAGGCAAAACAAACTACTGAAAGCGACAATGCATCACTTAAGAATCAGGTGACTGCATTAAACAAGCAAGTGAGCGATAAAAATGCACGCATCGCAGAGCTTGAAGATCAGCTTTCACGCTCACGCAATGAAACCGCTGCAGCGAAGGCACAATTAGCTGAATATGTGGAAACATCTTCCAAAAGCTCCATGGACTTTTCGCGTGGTGTAGTATTTAAAGTACAGATAGGAGCATTTAAGAATAAGGATCTCTCCAAGTACTTTGATAACAATCCTAACTTCGGTGGCGAAGCAACTGAAAAAGGTGAACAACGATTTACCATTGGTATCTTCAGAGATTATTGGGAAGCAGATAAGTTTAAAAAATACATGCGCGAAATGGGTGTGAAAGATGCCTGGATTGTTCCCTATAAAGATGGCGTGCGTGTTGAGATTAAAGATGTATTGGAAGGAGTTACGATTAAGTAGTTCTGTTCATTTTCGCAGTTAATAAAGAAGGCCACCCCGATTTAACGGGGTGGCCTTCTTCTTTTACTATCAATATTGCTATTAAGAAAGTTTAAAAGTTTTCTTAATGGCTGCCACGTAATCTAATTTCTCCCAGGGGAACAATTCAACTTTTACTTTCTTCTCGTTTCTCTTTCCCTTGTTGAAAATTTTCTCTACCACTTTAGGCTCACGACCCATGTGTCCGTATGCGGCAGTTTCTGAGTAGATAGGGGTGCGAAGGTTAAAGCGCTTTTCAATGAAATAAGGACGCATATCAAAAAGCTTTTCAATTTTACGGGCTATCTCACCATCTGTCAGTTTTACTTTAGCAGTGCCATAAGTGTTTACATACAAACCCACCGGTTTGGCAACACCAATTGCATAGGCTACCTGCACCAACACTTCATCACATAAACCTGCGGCTACCATGTTCTTTGCAATATGACGGGTTGCATACGCTGCAGAGCGGTCAACTTTAGAAGGATCTTTACCTGAGAAAGCGCCACCACCATGCGCACCTTTGCCTCCGTACGTATCTACGATAATCTTTCTGCCGGTTAAACCGGTATCACCATGCGGACCACCAATTACAAACTTGCCGGTTGGGTTGATGAAATATTTAATGTCGCTGTTAAATAATTTCTGAGCGCGCTTGGGTAGTTTTTTCATGATGCGGGGAATAAGAATGTTCACCACGTCATCATTAATTTTTTTCAACATAATGGCATCTTTAGCGAAGTCATCATGTTGTGTTGAAATTACAATCGCATCAATACGTTGCGGTTTATTGTCATCACTGTACTCAATGGTAACCTGCGATTTTGCATCGGGGCGAAGATAGGTCATCACTTTGCCCTCTCTGCGAATCACAGCCAGTTCTCTTAAAAGCAAATGAGCCAACTCTAAAGGCAGAGGCATGAAGTTGTCCGTTTCATTGGTGGCATAACCAAACATCATTCCCTGGTCGCCAGCACCCTGGTCTTCTTTCTTCTTGCGCTCTACACCCTGATTGATATCAGATGATTGTTCATGAATAGCAGATAGAATACCACAGCTATTGGCCTCAAACATATATTCACTTTTGGTGTAGCCTATGCGCCTGATTACTTCACGCGCAATATCCTGCACATCCAGGTAGGCTTCAGACTTCACCTCACCGGCAAGTACAACCTGGCCAGTAGTAACAAGTGTTTCGCACGCTACTTTCGAGTTGGGATCGTAGGCCAGGAAATAATCAATAAGAGCATCAGAAATTTGATCGGAAACTTTATCAGGATGGCCCTCAGAAACCGACTCAGAAGTGAATAAATATGGCATATGTGTTTTATGTTTCTATTAAGGCGACAAAGATAATAACTATGAGTAAATGGCAAGAATAAGACAGCATATTTACGATTCACAATTGCCTTACCCTATATATATGCGTATCAGGGAGCAAGAAACAGGAATACCGCAGGAGACTTGGGCCAATTGGTTTTTTCGTTTCGCCACTGTGCTATTTTAAGTGTCCGGATTGATTGTTTGTTGCTTGTAAGGTCAACCGCAACCGTTAGCCTGGTTTCAGCATGCAGGTTTTTTATCAGATGATCAAACACGGCATTGTTGCGATAGGGTGTTTCTATGAAAATCTGCGTTTGTTTTTTTGATTTAGATTCGCGCTCCAGTTCTTTAATCTTTTGTGCAGCCTCTTTACTATCAATAGGCAGATATCCGTGAAAGGCAAATTGTTGCCCATTTAATCCCGATGCCATTAAAGCCAGAAGTAATGAGGATGGACCTACCAAAGGAATTACTTCAATAT